>JAQXHW010000001.1 GCA_029007475.1 Oscillospiraceae bacterium
GAACCTGTACCATGCCGACGAATCGACTCTGAAACAGTTTAAGAGGATTCCTCAAACCCTGAAAGAGGCCTGCGCTCTTGCAGGAAGCAGTGATTTTATTAAAAAACATATTCCGGAAAAGGTACTAAGAATTTATTGTAATCAATAATTTCGAATATAATAACTTGAAAGGGGTGGTAGCAAATGGGTTTAGAAGCAAGAATTTACAGCGTTCTTGTAGTTTCTTCATCAAAATCCTTCAACAGCGCAATGCTTGAACTGCTGCCACACTCTATTTATCAGCCGGTATGCTGCACCTCAAACGTCAGTGAGGCAAAGCGGTATCTCGCTGAACGGAGCTTTGATTTCGTTATTATCAACGCTCCCCTGCCCGACGACAACGGAGCTCGCTTCGCCATTGATTGTTGCAGGTCGATGACGACGGTGGTGTTGTTGTTTGCCCGTGCTGAAATACACGCCGAGGTTCATGACAGGGTTGTATCCCACGGCGTTTTTACCCTATCTAAGCCCACCTCCAAGCCGGCTATTGCTCAGGCTCTCAGCTGGCTTTCCAGCGCGAGAGAAAGACTTCGCAGATTAGAAAAGAAAACTCTGTCGGTAGAAGAACGCATGGAAGAAATCCGAATTGTCAACCGTGCAAAAATACTTCTTGTCAGCGAGCTGTATATGACCGAACCCGAAGCACACCGCTATATAGAAAAACAGGCTATGGACAGCTGTATTTCTAAGCGTGAGGTTGCCGAATCAATTATCAGAACATATACATAAAACAATGATGCAGCTTTTATTGTTTTACATAAACCGTTAAACGGAAAGTAAAAAGCCCCCTCATGCAGGATAACTGCATAAGGGGGCAATTTAATATAGCCTAAAGAAAAGGCACATAGCTTGCGGCTTAAAATTCAGATTAAGTCAAAAGCCGATATAAGGGTTAAAAGTCAAAGAAGCACTCGGGTATGACAAATAGCAAAACCTTTCACCGGCAGCTGATAAGAAGATGAAGCACTGCCCGCTATATTAAAGCAGAGGGATGTTGTTCTCCTTACAGATGCGGCAGGTTTCCTTGTCCCAAAGAGCAGACTGTACCTCGCCGATATGGGCACACTGCAAAAGCAGCATACACAGTCTTGACTGTCCGATACCGCCGCCGATTGTTAAGGGCAGCTCATCATTTAGAAGCTGCTGATGAAACCACTCGTTACGTCTTTCCTCGCAGCCTGCTTTCACAAGCTGTTCCTCCAGAGATTTTTTATTGACCCTGATACCCATTGAGGAAATCTCTATGGATGCTGAGAGCACGTCATTCCAGAAAAGCAAGTCTCCGTTAAGCGCCCAATCGTCATAGTCGGGAGCACGGTTGCCGTGGGGCTTGCCTGATTTTAACTTATCTCCGATTTGAGTTATGAAAACAGTCTTATGGATTTTTGTAAATTCCTGCTCTCTCTCCTCGGGAGTAAGCTCGGGATACATATCCTCAAGCTCCTGAGAGGAAATGAAGGTAACCTCAGGCTCAATTTTCAGGGTAAGCTGAGAGAATTCCTCCTTGAGCAAGTCGTTAGTAACGCAGATTGCCTTTACGATCTTTCTTACGGTTCTTTTTAGATAGTCCTCGTCGCGGTACTTATCCTTAATAATCTTCTCCCAATCCCACTGGTCAACGTAGATTGAATGGAGGTTATCCAGCTCCTCGTCACGTCTTATGGCGTTCATATCGGTTACGATGCCGTCGTGAGCCTTAAAGCCGTACTCTTTAAGGGCAACTCTCTTCCATTTCGCGAGGGAATGAACGACCTCGGCGTTATCGCCCGTTGCGAGAACGTCAAAGGTTACGGGTCTCTCGGTGCCGTTTAGATTATCGTTAATGCCAAGTCCCGATTTTACAAACAAAGGAGCAGAAACTCGCTTTAGATTAAGTGCGTGAGAAAGCTGGCTTAAAAAGATTCTCTTTACCATGCTGATTGCAAGCTGAAGCTCGTAGGAATTGAGCTTAGGCGAGTATCCCTCAGGCACAAAAACTTTGTTACTCATATATAACCCTCCCAGACTCACATGATGTGAGGAAACTATTAAATAATTATGGCACTAAGGCCTAAAAATGTCAAGTTTTTTCAGGGGTTTACAAACTTATTTTTAGAGTATATAATGCACTAAACAAAGCGATTGGAGGTTTCAGGTATGAATATAGAGCTAAAGAAATGGACAAAAGAGGACGATAAGGCTTTGCAGTAGCTTTGTGACGAGGCAGATAGGAAATATCTTTCGGACAGGCTTCCCTATCCCTACACAATGGAAAACGCCCGGTGGTGGTTGGACTTTGCCTGCAAAAACGAGGGCAAAAACGGAGTTTTCAGGAAGGTGCTTGCAGACGGCAAGGTCATAGGCAACATAACGGTCGAAAGGCTTCCGGATGTACGCAAAAACGAC
>JAQXHW010000002.1 GCA_029007475.1 Oscillospiraceae bacterium
TATGAGAATTGCGGCGTTGCCCCCTGTGCCTACGGGAATACCGCCGGCACCCTTTTCGGCACCTGCGCGGATATATGCGCCGAAGTCGCGGATTTCAACTGTTACCTTAACCTCGGGATTGTGAACGTCAACGGTAAGGTGAGGAAATTTTTGAAGCAAAAGTCCGCCCACCTCACGGCTTATCTCGGGAGATTTATAGGGGAATTTCTTGTCAGAGCGCTTTGCTTCAACCTTAAAGCTCTTTGCAAATCTCAGGGTGTTTTCAAGATATTCGGGAGCCTTCCTAAAAATATCCTCCATGTCCTTTTCACAGACACAGGCGCGTGAAAAGCTGACTATACCGAAAACCCGTGAGATTCTGTCGCAGACTTCGTCCATATCGACCTCGCCCTGAGGGATAACATAGATAGTGGACTGGGCAATTTTAACCTTGAAGTAGCCTGCGCCGTAAAGTGCGCTTTTTATGTTTTTCTTAAGGGCATCCTCAAAGGAGAAACGGTTGAGTCCCTTAAGGGCGATTTCACCTAATTTTATAAGTACGATTTCTTTCATTGTTTTACCTTCTTGCAAGATTGTTGAGTCCTGATTTTATCCCCTCTATGAGGGCATCGCAGTCCTCTTTGGTGTTGTGCTTTGAAAAACTGACTCGTATGGCGGTGTCGATAGTTTCCTCAGAAAGTCCTAAGGAGGTGAGCACCCGGCTTTTGCCTCCCCTTGAGCAAGCGCTGCCGCTGCTGACAAATATGTTTTTGCTTGCCAAATAGTGCAGCATGGTTTCGCTTCTGATAAGGCGGGTTGAGAAATTCAGAATATAGGGACTTCCGTTTTCGGGGGAGTTAATGACAATGCTTTCGATACCTGAGAGACTTTCCCTTAAATATGAGTTTAGGGAGGAAACGTGCTCTGTTGTCTTAAAAGTATCAAGCTCTTTTACCGCCACGCCGAAGGCGGCAATTCCCGGAGCGTTTTCTGTGCCGGGGCGAATTTTGTTTTCCTGTTTGCCGCCGTATGTACGGGGGAGAATGTGGGTACCCTTTTTTATGTAAAGCGCACCGACTCCTTTCGCTCCGTGAATTTTATGGGCAGAAACGGAGAGCAGGTCAACCCCCAATTTTGAAACTCTTATGGGCGTTTTACCGAAGGCTTGTACAGCGTCGCAGTGAAAAAGTGCCGGAGAGCCGTTTCGCTTAATTATCGCAGCGATATCGGATATGGGATTAATCACACCGATTTCGCTGTTGGTATGCATTAGGGAAACTAAGACAGTCTTACTGTCGATTGCCTCAAATGCGTCCCTGAGATTTATGTTGCCCTTTGAGTCGGTGGGCAAGAATACTACTTCGAAGCCCTGCTCCTTTAAGTAAAGCATCGAGTCGTAGACGGAGCTGTGCTCCAAGGCGGTGGTGACTATCTTGTTGCCGCGCTTTTTTCGAGCTTCACAGGCTCCGAATATTGCAATATTGTTAGCTTCTGTGCCACCGGAGGTAAAGTAAATTTCGGCGCTGCTGCCACCGATTGTTTCAGCCACAGCCTCACGGGCAGACTCAATTTCCTTTGCCGCTTCAAAGCCCATTGAGTGTAAGGATGATGGGTTAGCGAAATTATCCCTCATCACCAAGCAGGCTTTCTCTGCGGCGGCTTTTGAGACCTGAGTTGTGGCGCTGTTGTCAAGATAATGGATGTTCATATTTATTTCCTGCCAAGCACGTCATATTTATTCAGGTTAATTATACTACATATTTATAAAAAATGGAACAGGAAAATTAATTATATTTTGGGGTGCTTTGGGAAACATAATGTCGGTGATGCAAAATTATGATGTCAAACAAAGAATATTCCAGGCTTCTAAAGGAAAAATCTCCGAAGAGTCCCGTTCTGAAGGACTGTATCTTTGCCTTTCTCATAGGAGGATTTATCTGTACTTTAGGCGAGGCATTTACAAGCCTCTACACCTATCTGAAAATTTCCGAGGACGATGCAAAAACCCTAACCTCGGTTACCTTGGTTTTTATAGGTGTGCTTCTTACGGTTTTCGGACTTTACGATAGAATAGCAAAGTACGCCGGGGCAGGTACCTTAGTGCCGATTACAGGCTTTGCAAATTCGGTGGCATCTCCTGCAATCGAATTTAAGTTTGAGGGCTTCGTGCTGGGTGTGGGTGCAAAGATGTTCACTATTGCGGGACCGGTTATTGTCTACGGAGTAACAGCCTCGGTGGTCTACGGACTTATTTACTATCTCTTTTCCTATTTGCCGAAATAAAGGGCGCGCCGCATTAGGCGCGCCTTGAGTCTATATAAGTGAATCAATAATAATTTCCATGTTTTCATCGGAATACTCAACCTCTCCCGAGAAAAGTCTGATAATTTCAAGCTGTGTTTCTAAGGAAAAATCTCCTGTTTTCTCAAAAATCGTCTGCCCTAAACAGTAGATAAACTCGGTAACTACGGCGGCAAATTTCAGGTAAAGCTCACATTCGGGGAGGTCTCGGGAATTTGCAAGGTGTCGGTAGACAAGATAAACAGAGAGCTGTTCGTACTCGTTAAGCCGGGAGTTTATGAAGTCTGCGAACTTTTTGCTCTTTTCTTCCCTGTAATTTTCCAAAAAGAAATTGAGAATTCTTGTCCAGCTTTCATCAAGTCTCTCAAGGCTCAAAAGAAGTTTTGCAAAGACTTTGAGAGAGGGCAGAGCAAAGTCTGAATTCAGTAAAGCAAAAGCCTTCTTAAAGCGGATTTCCGGGGGTAGGCTTCTCTCCTGCAAAAGAAAAATAATCTCATCGCGCAGAGCGATTATCTCGTCATAAGTGCCGTCGTCAACTCCTGCTATCTCCAGCTTGACAGGACTTTCTTTTGTAATTATGAGCCTTGCCGCTTCCTCACAGACGAGGCCTAAGCCGGACTCTGTCCTGCCTGGGAGACTGTTGTGAAACCGGGGATGCTCGGCACAGATTTTACAGAGTAGGGTTTCTCCCTCCTCAATAATAATATCGCATAGGTTGTTTTTGTTTAGGAAGGGGCACCTTTCGCTGTTCCCCAAAATAAAGTGGGGAGTGGGCTTTTCGTCTATACAGGCTCTTAATTTATCTTGCAGCTTACCCTTGACGGCTTTGTAGCAGTCAAGGGTTTCCCTGTCTATGTCAATCTCCCAGCCTATACAGCAGTTGTGCTTGCAGGGGCTTCCTATGCATTTGAAATCCTTGTAGTAATCGGGTACAACCTTGAGCATGTTACACCTCCCTATGATGTCCTAAATTGTATCATAATCATATAGCTTTATCAAGTCGGCAGCTTTCGTATTAATGGGGCAGAGGGGATTTACCTTATACTATATGTAGTGCCGTTTTTTTCTGCGAAAAAATAAAGCGTAAATAAAAGGAAATTTTTCGAAAAAAACTGTTGACGAGAGAGATTTCTTGTGATACAATGGTTGTACCTCGAAAAAGGGGTTTATTTTTTTGTGCCCTTTTTGAGGGAGGCTGGAATATTTCCGAAAAAACACGGGAGGTGCCGTTATTAATGAGAGTAAAAATCGTTCTGGCATGCACTGAGTGCAAACAACGCAACTACAACACCATGAAGAACAAGAAGAACGATCCCGACAGACTTGAAATGAACAAGTACTGCAGATTCTGCCGTAAGCATACTCTGCATAGGGAAACAAAGTAAAGAGGAGGCAAAACATGGCTGACAAAAAGAAAAAGAATGTTTTTGTACGAATCTTTAAGTATCTTCGTGAGTGCTTCGGCGAGCTTAAGAAGATCACTTGGCCTACTTTCTCTACAACAACCAAGAACTTTGCTATTGTTATTTTGGTTATCCTTGTTGTAGGTCTTTTCATCTACGGTCTTGACCGCGGTCTTTATGCTCTGCTTGGCCTTATCAACATTCAGCAGGTAGGCGCTGATGTTCCCGGCAACATCGCCACAATCGATGAGGTTGTTACTACTATCGCCGCCGGCTGATAGCGCAGCTTAAGGTAAACTTTATTTGAAAGGGTGAACTTACTGTGTCCGATGAGGCAAGATGGTATGTAGTCCATACCTATTCCGGTTACGAGAATAAGGTTGCTTCCAATCTTATGACTACCGTTGAGAACAGAAACCTTCAGGACATGATCCTTGAGGTTAAAGTTCCTACTGAGATTGTCACTGAGATTAAAGACGATAAAACCCGCGAGGTTGAGCGCAAGCTCTTCCCCGGATATGTTTTCGTAAAAATGATCTACACTGACGAGACCTGGTACGTTGTTCGCAATATTCGCGGCTGTACCGGATTTGTCGGCCCTTCTTCAAAGCCTGTTCCTCTTACCGAGGCTGAGGTTTACAGAATGGGCGTTGAAACTCGCGTTGTTGAGGTTTCGTACAAGGTCGGCGATACCGTTCGCATCATAGATGGTCCTTTGGAGGACTTCATCGGTGTTGTAGACGAGCTTTCCGTCGACAAAAACTATGTTCGCGTTACCGTTTCTATGTTCGGTCGCGAAACTCCTGTTGAGTTCGAGCTTAACCAAGCAGAACTTTTCACAGACTAATTTAGTAAGTATATAGGGGCTCTATGAGCTTCTATGGAAGGGGCTTTGAAGGTCCCTTGTGGGAGGAGCATAAATTCACTAAAGTGCTCCGCCATCAACCACGAATTTTGGAGGTGCAAACACAATGGCTCAAAAGGTAGTCGGCTTAATTAAGCTTCAGATTCCTGCCGGCAAGGCTACTCCGGCACCGCCTGTAGGACCTGCTCTCGGTCAGCACGGCGTTAACATTGTTGCGTTCACAAAGGAATTTAACGAGCGCACTAAGAACGACATCGGTATGATTATCCCTGTCGTAATCACTGTTTATGCAGACAGATCTTTCTCTTTCATCACAAAGACTCCCCCTGCAGCAGTACTCATTAAGAAGGCTTGCGGTATTGAGACTGCTTCCGGCGTTCCCAACAAGAACAAGGTTGCAAAGATCACAAGCGAGCAGGTTAGAAAGATTGCAGAGACTAAAATGCCCGACTTAAACGCAGCATCCATCGAATCAGCTATGAGCATGATCGCAGGTACTGCTCGCTCAATGGGCGTAGAAGTTGTCGACT
>JAQXHW010000003.1 GCA_029007475.1 Oscillospiraceae bacterium
TCGATAAAGAAACCGGCAAGATTTCTCTCGGCTACAAGAAGGATGAGGACAATCCCTGGGAGATTCTCAAGCGTGATTATCCCGAGGGCACAGTTGCTAAGGTTAAGGTTGCAGGCATCACCACCTTCGGCGCATTTGCAACAATTATCCCCGGCATCGACGGTCTTATCCACATCTCTCAGCTTTCCAACCAGCGTGTTGAGAAGCCCCAGGATGTTGTTTCGGTAGGCGACGAGCTCGAGGCTCAGATTGTTTCCATCGACTTCGAGAAGAAGCGCGTCAGCCTTTCAGTAAGAGCTTTACTTCCTGTTGAGGAAACAGCAGAGGTTGAAGCTGCAGAGACTGAAACAGCAGAGGCTGAGACAGCAGAGGAAGCTCCCGCAGAGGAAGCAACCGAAGAATAATCTAAGGCTTAGTTTGGGCATCCTCTGACTTGGAGGATGCCCTGTGTTTTTATCTTAATTAGGTCGGTGAATAATATGTGTGATGTAATTAATAAAATTAAAGAGGATGCGAAATCCGTACTCGATGAGCTTTTGAAAGCGGCAAAGCTCCGGGAGGGCGACCTGTTTGTTTTAGGCTGTTCCTCAAGCGAGATGATAGGCGAGAGAATAGGTACTCATTCAAGTGCCGATGCCGCAAAAGCTCTCTATGAGGTACTCTATCCTGCATTAAAAGAGAGAGGAATATATCTTGCCGCCCAGTGCTGCGAGCATCTAAACCGTGCGTTGGTAGTGGAGTATGATTATGCCTTCGCACACGGACTCGAAGTTGTGAACGCAGTGCCTCAGGCTCACGCAGGAGGCGCTTCTGCCACTTTAGCTTATTCACTTTTTGAAAAGCCTGTTTTGGTTGAATTTGTCAGTGCTCAGGCAGGAATGGACGTAGGCGGTACCCTAATCGGTATGCACCTGAAAAGGACTGCCGTACCCGTTAAAACCTCAACTCGCCAAATCGGCTGTGCAAATGTAATATGTGCCCGTACACGCCCAAGATTTATAGGCGGTGAGCGAGCACACTATGATGAAAACTTGCTCTGATATATCAGCTTTTTATGAAAATACTAAGTGAGGTAGTTACTATGAATGCTAAAGACGAATTTGTGAAAATCTATACTGAAAATATCCACAGACAAGGCTCTCAGGAGCTATTAAACTGGTTGCTTAATACTGATTTTTTCACAGCTCCCGCCAGCACAAAATTTCACTGTGCCTGTGAAAACGGACTTGTAATGCACTCTGTAAACGTTTTTAATACTATGGTTGAGAAGCATTTTGAGGAGGGCGTTGACGATATTGAGAGTTTTGCTATTTCGGCGCTTCTCCATGATATCTGCAAGGCGGAATTCTATAAGGTTTCCACGAGGAACGTTAAGAATGATGCCACAGGTCAGTGGGAGAAGCAACCCTACTACTCGGTGGAGGACAAGTTTCCTTTCGGTCACGGAGAGAAGTCCGTGTTTCTCATTGAGAGATTCATGAGATTGAAGCTCGACGAGGCTATGGCTATCCGCTGGCACATGGGCAGCTTCGACGACGCTCAGGGCTATACCGTAAGTCAAGCCTACGATAAATACCCCTTGGCTGTAAAATTACACTTAGCGGATATGGAGTCTACCTATCTTAGAGAAAAAGGCACATCCGCCGTAAATAATAAGTAAGAGAGAATAATTATGCTTTTTGATGATGCAAAGCTCAGAGCAAAAGAACTGCGTGAGCTTATAAATTATCACAATAACAGATACTACAACGAGGACAGCCCCGAGATTTCCGACTACGAGTACGATATGCTTCTGCGGGAGCTTGAGAATATCGAAGACCGTTACCCCGAGCTTCAAACAGAGGATTCTCCCACAGTCCGTGTGGGTGGAAAGCGCGGCGAAAAATTCTCTGAGGTAATTCATAAGGTGCCTATGATGAGTCTTCACGATTCCTTTTCCTATGATGAACTGAGAGATTTTGACCGTAAGGTTAGAGAGGTCGTAGAGAACCCTACCTATGTGGTAGAGCCTAAATTCGACGGACTCTCGGTTTCATGTGAATACGAAAACGGGGTTTTTACCCGAGGCTCAACCAGAGGAGACGGCGTAGCAGGAGAGGATGTTACGGAAAACCTCCTGACTATACAGTCTCTGCCGAAAAAACTCAGAAATGCGCCTGAGTATTTAGAAGTTCGCGGAGAGGTTTATATGTCCTTTGAAACCTTTGAACGGCTTGTTGAGGAACAGCTTGACCGTGAGGAAAAGCCTTTTAAGAATCCGCGAAATGCCGCCGCCGGCTCTCTCAGACAAAAGGACAGCAGGGTAACGGCGGAACGTTCTCTTGATATCTTTGTCTTTAATATTCAGGATATAAAGGGAAAGGAGATTAAAAGCCACAAGGAGGGCCTTGATTTTCTCAAAGATTTAGGTTTTCCCGCCGCTCCTTTCTATAATACCTATACTGATATTGAGGATGTAATTATAGAGATTGAGCGAATCGGCAGCCTCAGAGGAGAGCTGCCCTACGGAATCGACGGTGCAGTTGTAAAGATTGACGACTTTAGCCAAAGAGAGCTTTTGGGAAATACCGCAAAGTTTCCTAAATGGGCGGAAGCTTATAAATACCCTCCCGAGGAAAAACCCACCAAGCTAATAGATATCGAATTTAACGTAGGCCGCACCGGTGCAGTAACCCCCGTCGGAATTTTTGAGCCTGTGCTTTTGGCAGGAACAACGGTTTCCAGAGCAGTTCTTCATAATGAGGATTTTATTAGGGAAAAGGATATCAAAATCGGCGATACCGTAATAATCCGAAAAGCCGGAGAGATAATCCCCGAGGTTGTGTCCCTTTATGCTCACAACGAGGACTCAATCCCCTTTGAATTTCCCAAAAACTGTCCCTCCTGCGGTAATGCTCTCACAAGAGAAAATGATGAAGCGGTAATTCGTTGTTCCAACACCGATTGCCCTGCTCAGCTTATGCGGCATCTTATCCATTTTGTCTCAAGAGACGCTATGGATATTGACGGCTTAGGTCCTGCGGTCTTAAAGCAGCTTGTAGAGAAAGAGCTTGTGAAATCTCCCTCTGACCTTTACAGACTCAAAATCGAGGATATAGCAAGCCTTGAAAGAATGGGTCAGAAGTCAGCTTCAAACCTGATTTCAGCTATTGAGAAATCAAAGGACAGGGAGCTTTACCGGCTGATTTTTGCTTTGGGAATCCGCCATATAGGTCAGAAAGCCGCAAAGCTAATGTGCGGTAAGATAAATACTATTGAGGATATTCTCGCGGCAAAGCCCGAGGACTATCTGAAAATCGACGGCTTCGGTGAGATTATGGCGCAGAGTGCCGCTGAATATTTTTCGCTTTCGGGTACACTCTCGCTTATAGATGAGCTGAAAGCCTTAGGACTTACTATGAGAGCTTCGGAGGAAAAGTCTGAGGGCGGTATATTTGAGGGAAAAACCTTTGTTCTTACAGGAACGCTTCCTACCTATACCCGCAAGGAAGCCACCGAAATTATCGAGGCAAACGGTGGAAAAACCACCTCATCGGTATCAAAGAATACCGATTACCTCTTAGCCGGTGAGGAAGCAGGAAGCAAACTCACAAAGGCTCAGTCCTTGGGAGTTACCGTAATAAGCGAAGCCGATTTGCTCTCTATGATTGCCAAAACCCCTGCAAGCGGTGAGGATAAAGCCACACTTACTACTGACCAAAACGGCGAGCCTATGCTGCTAATCTAATCATAAACCATTATGCCTGTGCAGTTAATCTGCGCAGGCTGTTTTTTTTACTCATAATCTCGTCCAACCTTTCATAGAATCAAATGAAAGGATGATTGAAATGCAAATGTATAGCAAAAAAATCGATGATATTATGAATATTGTACCTGTAAGAGTGAGAAAAACCTTGCAAAACGCCCTGAGAGATGTGGAAAACCGAGTGCAGGAGATAACCTTGAGGACAGGCCGTCCTCTATGCGTCTACATAAACGGAGAACAGCTGTATTTATCTCCTCGGGCTACCCTCACAAGAGATGTGGGTGACCAAAGCACCGTAATTCTGACAAGTGCTGAAGTAAACGAGTCGTTTAATGCTCTCTGCGGATATTCTGTTTACTCTCATATTAACGAGATTAAAGAGGGCTTTATTACCGTTAAAGGCGGACACAGAGCCGCAATTTCCGGTACGGCGGTTGTCTCAAACTCCGAGATAATTAATGTCAGGGACATCTCAACAATTTCAATAAGAATTGCCCGAGAAATTATTGGCTGCGGCGAAAGTATTGCGGAGGAGGTAGCCTCAATAAAGGGAGGGCTTCTAATCTGCGGTGCGCCGGTAAGCGGAAAGACTACGGTTTTGCGCGACTTAGCAAGACTTCTCTCATCAAAATATTCACGGCGTGTTTCTCTCATTGATACAAGGGGCGAGCTTGCCTCAGCCTTGAGAG
>JAQXHW010000004.1 GCA_029007475.1 Oscillospiraceae bacterium
TTTTTGGAGGCGTCACCCGGATTTGAACCGGGGAATCAGAGTTTTGCAGACTCGTGCCTTACCACTTGGCTATGACGCCGAATGAAAAAGCACTTAAAATCAAAATTGACTTAAGTGCCTTCCTTCGCCTTTTGGAGCGGATGACGAGGCTCGAACTCGCTACCTCCACCTTGGCAAGGTGGCGCTCTACCGGATGAGCTACATCCGCATGTCTGGTGCCTCCGGACGGAATCGAACCATCGACACGGGGATTTTCAGTCCCCTGCTCTACCAACTGAGCTACAGAGGCAAAAAAAATGGCGACCCGGAACGGGCTCGAACCGTCGACCTCTAGCGTGACAGGCTAGCGTTCTAACCAACTGAACTACCGGGCCACGTGGTGGGAACAACAGGGCTCGAACCTGTGACCCTCTGCTTGTAAGGCAGATGCTCTCCCAGCTGAGCTATGCTCCCACATGGTTGCCATTTTTCGTGACGCGTATTATGATACATCATTTATGGATAAAAGTCAATACTTTTTTCAAAGTTTTTTGAAAAATTATTTCTTTTTCTTTATGAGTTCTTCCAAGTCCTCGGTTGTGAAAATATATCTCTTGTTGCAGAAGTGACAGTTAGCACTTGCAATTCCGTTTTCCTCAGGCAAAGCACGGATTTCATCCTCAGGCATACCGATAATAACATTCTCAAGAGACTCCCTTGAGCAGCCGCAGCGATAGCCTACGGGCATCTCGTCAAGAACCTCAACCTCGAAGCCCTTTAAGATTTCTTTGCACATATCAAGAGGACCCATGCCCTCGCCGAGCATTGTTGTAACCGGTCTTAGGGTCTTTACATTCTCCTCGAGCTTTTCGATAGTATCCTCGAAAGCGCCGGGGAGAAGCTGTACCAGAAGTCCGCCTGCAAAGAGGACAGTTCCCTTCTCCTTATCGACTAAGACGCCCAAGGCGCAGATTGTGGGAATCTGCTCGCTTGTTGCGTAGTAGGAAGTGATATCCTCGGCAATTTCACCGCTTACAAGGGGTACCTGACCGATATAGGGGTCACCGTCGCGGAATTTCTTCATTACATTGAGAACCCCGTTTTTACCAACGCCTGCCGATACGTTAATCTTACCGTTTTCGTAGTGCTCGGTTTTGCAGCCGCCGTTTTCCACATAACCCTTAACGTAGCCTTCGCTGTCGGAAGCGGCAATAACAACGCCCAAGGGTCCGTCTCCGGCGACTCTGAGGCTTACGGTAGCTTCCTTTTGCTTTAGCTGTGCGCCCATCATGGAAGCGGCAGTCAGAAGTCTGCCCAAGGCGGCAGTTGCTACGTTGGAGGTACGGTGGAGCTTCTGTGCAGTATAGCAAATTTCGGAGGAGTCAATGGCTGAAGCCATAACCGCTCCGTCGCTTGTGATACATCTAATAATCTTATCCATATATATTCTTTCCTTTATAAGTATATTCTCAGAGCTTCCTCGCTGTGATAATTAATCTTTGCTCATCCTCTTTCGGTGCTTCAAAGGTCATATCGCCAAACACAAAAACCAACTCAAAGCCCGAAGCCTCAAGCATTTCTTTTATAGTTTCAAGAGGATATGCCCTTTCGGAAAACTCCTCGCTCATGCGGTAATAATTCTCACCCTCGGGGATAAAGAAATCAAGGGAGATATCCGTGATATTATTCTCTCTCGGAGTGTTCTGCCAAACGCAGTAAACCTCCTCGGTATCGAAAACAAAGACATTATCGGAAAGCACCTTTTCGTGTTTGTACGGTGTATTCACGTCAAAAAGGAAAATACCTCCCTTATTCATAAAAAGAGAAACCCTCTCGAAAGTCTTTTTAACATCCTTGATATCTGTCAGATGATTGATGCTGTCGAGGGTACAAAGGCAGGTATCAACTGTGCCGTAAAGGTCGATAGACTGCATCTTTTGGCAAAGGTAGAGGATTGACTCTCCTGCCTCATAAGACTTCTGCATAGCCACGGAGAGCATCTCCGCAGACGCGTCAATTCCGTAGATATCAACGCCCCGCTTTTTAAGCTCAAGAGTAAGCGAACCTGTGCCGCAGGCTAAATCAAGGGTAAGTCCGATTTCGTGCCCTATTCTTGAAAGAAGCTCTAAGATATAGTCGGCTCTCGCGGTGTAGCCAACGTTATCCGTCAGCAAATCGTAGTAATCCGCAAAGGTTTCGTAGGCCATATCCTCACCCTTTCCTATAATAATAGTATATATGTTAGCACATAGCCGCAAAAAAGTAAAGAGTAAGACTTTTTCATCCTGCTCTGTCTCAAAATGCTTCTTTTTTTATTGTTTCAAGGGCGGTTTTTTCTATTCTGCTCACCTGTGCCTGAGAGATTCCTATTTCCTTTGCTACCTCCATTTGAGTTTTTCCCCTGAAAAACCGAAGTCCCAAAATCTTCTTTTCTCTCTCGGAAAGGTGTTTCATAGACTCTCTGAGAGCAATCTCGTCAAGCCAGTCGGAATCCGTCTGCTTATCCCCCACCTGATCCATTACATATATAGTGTCGTTGCCGTCGGTAAACACCGGCTCATAAAGTGAAACAGGCTCGACAATTGACTCTAAAGCAAGAACAACATTCTCCTTAGGCACATCCATTTCTCTTGCGATTTCCTCCACAGTAGGCTCTTTTCCGTTTTTATTTGTGAGAGTCTCCTTTATCTGCATCGCCCGATAGGCGGTATCCCGCATGCTTCGGCTGACTCTCACCGGGTTGTTATCTCGGCAATAGCGCTTAATCTCACCTAAAATCATTGGAACTCCGTAGGTAGAAAACCTCAAGTCAAAATCAGGGTTGAAGTTGTCGATTGCCTTCATAAGACCTATTACTCCGACTTGAAAAAGGTCATCAGGGGCTTCACCTCTGCCTGCAAACCTCTGAACCACGGAGAGCACCAGCCTTAGATTACCCTCAATCATCTTATCTCTCGCGATTTTCCGTTCATGCTCGTTTCCCTCTTTTATGATTTTAAGAAGCTCTCGCTTTTCGCTCTCCTTAAGCACTTTCAAATTAGACGTATTAACGCCGCAGATTTCAACCTTGCTATACTGCATTTTGACTCCTCCACACATCATAATCTAAAATAATTATGGGCAGAGTTCAAAAATTAATTCAAAATGCGAAAAAAAAGACAGCCTCTTAGGGGTTGTACTCTAAAGGACAGTAAGATAGTTAAAAAAGGCTGACACGAGAGTGTCGGCCTTTTTGCACTTAAATTATTTACTTGTTGCCTTTGGCTCGATTGTGGGTTTTGCAGAGCATTTGGCAGTTGTTTATAACGGGAGCTCCGCCCTTGCTCCTCGCGGTTACGTGGTCTGCGGACATTTCGCTCTGCTTCCACACGCGGGTACGGTTTCT
>JAQXHW010000005.1 GCA_029007475.1 Oscillospiraceae bacterium
ATGGCTCCAAAACCGGAAGAAGTTCAAACTCCTCTTTACACCATAGAAAATCAAGAAAATATTGTAAGTGCAAGTCGGCAAGACTTTGTTAACGAAATAAAGCATTATTACAAAGTAAAGAAGCGATTGAAATGGGCTGTATTGTTTGAGTTTCTTGCATTGTTAATTTTTATACCGGGTCTTGTAATAACCGCTTCAAATAACGCTTCATCAGGTGTACAAATGCTTTTTGGAATGCCTATGATATTAGATGTGCTTGCGATTATTTCAACTATAATTGCGAGACTGATTTACTCTATAAGAGGCAAAGTGCGAGCAGAGTATGACTTTGATGAAAACGGTCAGCAATATTTAAGTATGCTCGAATCTGCTATTGCGTGCTTAAAGGAATCAAAAATGCTAAACAGGGTTTATCAGGCTTATGAAATTAAAGCACGCACAAACGGTGGTGCTTCAAGGGCATTAAGCACAACCCCAGTAAAGTTTTCGCTGAAAAAGCCAAGATTCTTAAAAACTAAAGCTCGTTGTCATTATGTTAAATTCAGAAACGAAGAGTTATATATTTTACCGGATATGCTCATTATCGTTTCTAAAAAAGCGTTTAGTGCCATCGCATTGAAGAACCTTGAAATCAATGTAAGTTCTTCAACTTATATAACCAGCAATCCAGCCAAAGATGCAAACATAATTAGATATACATGGCTTTATCTAAATAAAGATGGGTCGCCAGATAGACGATACAAAAACAATATCAAACAGGCTGTCACTCAATGTGCAGTCATAGACTTTTCTACAAAAGAAGGTCTCAATATGAGGCTTCAAGCGTCTAATATACCAAGTGTTCAAAAATTCGCTGATATAGTTGCAGATATGATAAATCGCTTTGACTCAACAAATAACGCTGAATCAGAAATTAAAACAGAAATTGAAATCTTCGAGCAGCTATTGCAAGAAGGTGTTATTACGAAAGAAAAATTTGACTCCAAAAAAGCTGATATACTTAATAACCAATAAACACTTGCAAATGTGATGTTGATTTGGCGTTTATACTCTTGTTTCACTGAAATAATAAGAAAAATAGATACGATATATAGAATAAAAATAATAAAAGACTACTGGATACAGAAGGATTAAAAATTCAGTAGCCGAGTGGGAATAATAATATAACCCTATATATTCCACATGGCAGACAGTGATTCTCGCTGTCTGCCATTATTTTTTTATAAAACTATTGACTAAGCCGGACTATCGTGATAGTATAGACTATAGAAATAGTCTGAGGAGGGTTTCTTATGAGAGAAAAACTATATGACAGCGAAGCCAAGGTAATGGAAATCATTTGGGCGAAAAGTCCAATCTCGGCAAAAGATATTAGTTTAATTGCCGCAGATACGATTGGATGGAATAAAAACACCACCTATACCGTAATAAAAAAACTTGAAGCAAAGGGATTTATTCATCGTGAAGATCCGGGGTTCGTTTGCACTCCTCTTGTGTCGCAAGGTCAAATTAGAAAGGCAGAAGCCACATCTCTTGTAAAGAAAGTGTTCGGTGGCTCCCGCAAGGCTTTATTTTCTGCTTTGCTTGAGGATGAGCCTTTGACTGAGGAGGAAATCAATGAATTGCGTGAGCTGATTGATAATAGGTGACGGTTATGTTACAGGAAATATTCTATTGGATATTCAATATGAGCATTACGGCAGCTATAACCGGTGTGCTTGTTATGCTCGTCAGACTGGTAAAAAAGATTCCGAGACGGCTTACGGTATTTCTTTGGATAATACCTTTTCTTCGGATGATAATTCCCTTCGGATTAAACAGTTCCTACAGCCTGATGTCATTGTTGGCTAAATTTACTACAAAAACCATTGTAGTATATCAACCAACAGATAATATGGCATTTTCAATGATGAATAGTGTTATGGCGGCTGACACCTATTTCCCGATTACATATAAAGTTAGTGTTATTGAGAAAGTTTTTGATGTCGCTTCTGTTGTATGGATTGTAGTTTTCTTAGCCATTGTTCTTATGATGCTGTTTATCTATTTTATAACGCTCCACGGGATTAAAGACGCAACACGTCTTCGTAATAACATTTATCTTTCGGAAAAGGTCATAACTCCTGCGGTGTACGGTATAATAAAACCGAAAATTGTTCTGCCGTCGTCTTATAAAGAAAAGGACATCTCACTCATTATTCTGCATGAAGAAATGCACATTCGCCGTGCGGATAATCTGTTGCGAATTCTTGCGTTCTTTATTGTAGCGGCTCATTGGTTTAACCCTCTTTGCTGGCTATTCCTGAAATTACTTCTTACGGATCTTGAACTGTCTTGTGACGAGTGTGTGCTTGCAGAGTTAGGTGATAACCGTGCAAAAGAATACGCACTATCACTTTTAGAAAGCAGTAAAGGAAGAACGGTCTTTATCTCAGCTTTTGGCGGCGCAAAAATCCGCACACGAATTGAAAACATACTGTCTTTTAAGAAACTTACTTGGTTTTCGCTTACGGTATTTGCAGCATTTATCGGTGTCATTTTCTATGTGTTACTGACAAATGCAGGATGAAAGGAGACTGAATATGAAGAATAAACGATTTATAGGATATTATCTGTTTTCCTGCATCGGCGTTTTGATTGCCTCTTACTATCCTCTTTCAATGGGCGTTCGGGTAATTACCGATATGATTGTTGACGGAACTGTTTTGAAAGAGAATTATCCCAAGTACATCATTCCGTACTCGCCAATTTGTATCGCGATTATTATTGGTGTCATATTGATGCCATTATGCATCAAGCTATTAAAGAAATTTGCCCTTGTCGGCGGTGCGTTGGTATCAACAGGGATATTTTTTGCGCTTGAATTACTATTTGAACATAAGGTTATTGTCTCAACTGCCGAAAACGTTGTAAAGCTTGCAGATTGGCAGATGGCTATGTGTTACGTCCATCCGGAGGGCTGGGGAGAAACTGTAACCACATACAAGACACAAACCGCGGTCGATATCTTGATGGGTGAATACAATCCTGCATTTAAGCTGCATTTTTACATCATTTCAGTTGTTTTGATTATTACAATTCTAAACTGCATATATGGCTTCGGTCAAATTATAAAGACCGGCAAAAAGAATCGCCTTAAGTCCTTGATTTTACAATCGGTTTGTTCTCTCTTGTTTCTTGGACTCTGTATCCTTGCTTGTTTTACTGCTTTCTGGAGAGACGGAAGTATTCAGGTGTCTCCGTTATCAGCAACATTAATGACCTTGTTCTTTGTTCTTTTAGGTGTAACTCTAGGCGTGTTTGTCGGCTCGTTCCTCTTGGGAAAACGAAAACTCGTTTCAATTTTTATCCCATCTGTTGTTGCTTCCGCAATGACACTACTTATGTATGTTGGAGAAATGATACTTCTCAACGGACATTTATACAGATTTGGCACAGGGTTTATATTTAATGATATTCCCGGTATTGTATTAGCGCCGATAGACTTGCTAATTATAATAATATCGGGATTTATAACCGCCTATGTGTTCTATTTGATCAATTGTGGCCAAGGATGCTCTAAGAATAAAAAGATTATCTTTACCCTTGGTATTGTCGGATTTGCTGTTGTACTTGCCTTGCTTCTTGTGTTTGGTAACGGCGGTAACAGCGAAGCCCAAGTTGCTTTTGGTAGTGTTAAATTTATTGATGAAAAGTCTGATGAGATCGAATCCTCGTATACAGTTGAAGCAGAACTGCCTAAAGCGGATTTTTCTTCTATTGGGAAGACTCTGGAAGAAAAGATTGCACAGTCGTGGGAAACTTACGATGGTATGACTGAGACACAACGACCTCTTTCAAGTACTCTTTGGGGCGTTGTTGAGGTTCAAGCCGACAGTTGGAGCGAGTGTGAAGATATAATCGGTTTCTCCATAAATAATCCCCTTGAGTCTATAACTTGGCTTAGTAAATCCGAATATTTTGGAATGGAGAGCACGGCTCCTACTACGCCTGCAAAGCATATTAAAATAAACGCTAATGCAGCCACACCGGATAGAAAACTAAGTTCGATATCTATTACATCAGGATATAATATCGATGGTGTTCGAGTAACACTATCAGCAACTCTTATTGCAGTGTCAAATAAATATACAACAGATAGCGTTACCAACGGATATGCCACCTATGAACAAGAAACTGTTAATACAGGCTCCGGTGATCCGGTGTTAGTAGTTATCACCGATGAAACCAATAACACCGGCTATTATAACGGTGATTATTTTGATCCTACGGCATATTGGGTTGAAAATAATGTGTTCTATACTCTGCGTGTAATAGGAGATGAGGCGGATAAGAGTAATATTCAAGATATTCTTTATCGAATCCTCAACGAAATTTGAATAAAACTATTAAATTTTCTTTATAGTTACATTATAATAACTTTGTCAGCGTGACAACACGATGACAACAAAAATCTTAACAGTTCGTATTTTACGGATAACCTGAGCGTACCCGATATTATTGA
>JAQXHW010000006.1 GCA_029007475.1 Oscillospiraceae bacterium
ACGCAGCCGTCCTCAAGAGAATCGAAGTCATAGCAGATTGAGAAGGGAGTACCGATCTCATCCTGACGGCGATAACGCTTGCCGATAGAGCCTGCATCGTCAAAATCAACCATAAAGTGCTTGGAAAGCTCGTCGGCAACCTTCTCGGCTTCCTCGGAGAGCTTCTTTGAAAGGGGAAGAACCGCTGCCTTAAAGGGAGCAAGATAAGGATGAAAGCGAAGCACAACTCTTGTGTCGTTTTCTCCCACAACCTCCTCATCGTAAGCCTCGGTAACGATTGTGAGGAAAAGTCGCTCAACGCCCAGGGAGGGCTCGATAACGTAGGGGATGTATCTTGAGTTGTCTGCGGGGTCGAAGTATTCCATTGATTTGCCGCTTACTGTTTGGTGCTGAGTTAAGTCGTAGTCGGTTCTGTCAGCAACGCCCCAAAGCTCGCCCCAGCCAAAGGGGAAAAGATACTCGAAGTCGGTGGTGGCTTTAGAATAGAAGCAAAGCTCCTCAGCGGAGTGGTCGCGGAGTCTGAGATTTTCCTCTTTAATGCCTAAGGAGTAGAGGAAGTCGCGGCAGAAGCCTCTCCAGTACTCGAACCACTCAAGGTCTGTGCCGGGCTTGCAGAAAAACTCAAGCTCCATCTGCTCGAACTCACGAACACGGAAAATGAAGTTACCGGGTGTGATTTCGTTTCTGAAGGATTTACCGACCTGAGCAACGCCGAAGGGAATCTTCTTTCGGCTTGTGCGCTGGATTGAGGGGAAGTTTACGAAAATACCCTGAGCGGTTTCGGGACGGAGATAAATCTCGCTCTTGCTGTCCTCGGTAACGCCCTGGAAGGTTTTGAACATAAGATTAAACTGACGGATGTCGGTGAAGTTGTGCTTTCCGCAGTCGGGGCAGGGTATGCTGTGCTCCTTGATGTAGTTCATCATATCCTCATTTGACCAGCCGGATACGTTTGTGCCGTCGAAATCCTCGATGAGATTGTCGGCTCTGTGACGGGTTTTGCACTCCCTGCAGTCCATGAGAGGATCCGAGAAACCGCCCAAGTGACCGGAAGCTACCCAAGTCTGGGGATTCATGAGAATAGCGGAATCAAGACCTACGTTGTACTTGTTTTCCTGAACAAATTTCTTAAGCCAAGCCTTTTTGATATTACCCTTGAGTTCAGCTCCTAAGGGGCCGTAGTCCCAAGTGTTTGCGAGACCGCCGTAGATTTCGGAGCCGGGATATACAAAGCCTCTGCCTTTACAGAGAGCAACGATTTTTTCCATGGTTTTTTCAGTGTTCTTCATGTCCATTCCTCCATTAATTTAGAAAAAACAAAAATACATCAATATAATAAAACAACTTTCAAATATTGTCAATCTTTTAAGCCTTATTTTGGAATAGGTGTCTTATTATCTATTGACGAACTCACAAAAATTATGATAACATTAGTATAAAATATTTGGGCGGTGTTGTGCATGACCTTCAAAGCGAAAATTTTGGATTCTGCGGATATTGACAGAATTCTTATTAGAATAGCTCATCAAATTTGCGAGAAAAACAGCGGGGTAGAGGATCTTTGCTTAATAGGAATCCGTACCCGAGGAGTACCCCTTGCAAAGCGACTTGCAAAGTGTATTGAGAAAATCGAGGGTAAGGCTCCCCAGGTAGGAGCTCTTGACATTTCACAGCATAGAGACGATATTGAGGGCAACAGCAAAACCCCCATAGTTGCGGATACGGACGTACCCTTTTCGATTAAAGGGAAGACCGTTGTTTTGGTTGACGATGTAATCTATACCTGCCGTACTGCCCGTGCCGCTCTTGACGCAGTTATGGCTTTGGGACGTCCCTCCCGAATTCAGCTTTCCGTACTCATTGACCGAGGCCATGCGGAATTGCCAATTCGTCCCAACTTCGTAGGTAAGAATATTCCTACCTCAAGGGAGGAAATTATCGCCGTAAGACTCGCTGAATGTGACGAGGAAGATTCCGTCAGCATTTACAGCAAATAATCGCATAAGTATGAATAAAATATGCAATATGCGGACTGTGTGAAAACAGTCCGTTTTTTTCTTGCAAAATATCCTTTTTAGTGCTAAACTACCATATAACGCGTTAATTCGCCAATATTTTGGAAAGAGTGTATGTGAAATGAAAACCTTAAAAAAGATTCTTAATCACATCTTTATCGACGGCCTTTCGGGCATGGCCCTGGGTCTTTTCTCGACCCTTATTGTGGGAACTATCTTAGAACAGATCGGTAAGGGTGTTGAGAGCTTCTGGCCCTATGGGGGAGGCTTTATTGTTGCCGTTGCCGGTGTGGCAAAGGCTTTGACCGGTGCAGGTATCGGTATCGGTGTTGCCTGCAAGTTTAAGACAGCTCCTTTGGTTGCTGTTTCAGGTGCGGTTTGCGGTATGGTTGGCGCTTTTGCGGCTAAAATCATCGCCGGTACTGTTACCGCTACTCCAGGAGTGCTTGCTCTTGCAGGTCCCGGAGAACCTTTGGGCGCATTTATTGCCGCTTTGGTGGGTATCGAGGTTGGCAGACTTGTTTCGGGTAAAACAGGTCTTGATATTAT
>JAQXHW010000007.1 GCA_029007475.1 Oscillospiraceae bacterium
TTTCTCAGTCTGCCTGCATGGAGGATGCCATGGCAGTAGTTCGCAAAGTTGAGGACACCTTCAAGAACTTAAACGGCAACGTAATTGTCAACGATATCGGCCCCACAATCGGCAGCCACTCAGGCCCCGGCACAGTAGCTCTGTTTTTCTGGGGAGACAAGAGAGTTGACTAAGTCGAGGCGTATATCTCGGCTGCGGAGGGTTAGCTTGATTTCTTGATAAAAGCTTCTGCTTTACATAAGTTACTAGTAAGCCCCCCTTTTTTCGCAATACATTTTTAGGCTCAGCGGTTTTATCGCTGAGCTTTTTTGTGCCATAGTAGAGTCAAAAGCAAAGATTTTACCTGCAACTTACAGTATCGGGAAAATGCCCAAAAGCCGCTTAAAACCCGCGTAATTACTGACAGTTTTGTGAATTGACTAAAGGTTAAAAATTCTTTATTATATATGTATAATGTGGTAGTTTGTGCTCAAAACAACAAACGCCGGAATTTCACTTAGATTTGAGAGGGGGATACAGATGGTATTTTCAAGCCTTACATTCTGGTTTTTCTACCTGCCGATAGTGCTTCTTACCTACTACGCAGTACCTAAAAAAGCTCGAAATATCGTTCTTTTCCTTGTTAGCTTCGCCTTCTACGGTTGGGGCGAGCCTGTTTACATTCTCCTGATGATTGTCACAATCGCAATCAACTATATTGCAGGTCTGCTAATTGCGAAAAATAAACACAGCCGCTCAAAGCAAAGGCTGTGGCTGATTCTTTCCGTTATTCTCAACTTAGGAATACTTGTATTCTTCAAGTATTCAGGCATGATTATTGACACCCTCAATCTCCTGCCCTTTGTAAACATAACCTTTGTAGCGCCTGCGCTTCCCATAGGTATCAGCTTCTATACCTTCCAGGCCATGAGCTACACCATTGACGTTTACCGCGAGGATACCCCGGAGCAGCGCAACCCTCTCCTGCTTTCAACCTATGTCAGCCTTTTTCCTCAGCTTATAGCCGGCCCTATCGTTCGCTACCGTGACGTTGCCGACCAGCTCACAAATAGAAAAGAAACCATTGAGAAGTTCGCTAAGGGCGTTGTGCTTTTCCTTGTAGGTCTTTCTAAAAAGATACTCCTTGCCAACCAGTTTGCGGCAATGGCGCAGAGCTTAGGCAACGCCGGCGCTGAGGGTATATTATCACGTTGGGGCGTTCTTGTTGCCGTATCCCTCCAGATTTACTTCGATTTCTCAGGTTACAGCGACATGGCTCGCGGTCTTGGTAAAATGATAGGCTTTGAGTTTATGGAAAACTTCAACTATCCCTATATTTCAAAGTCAATTACAGATTTCTGGCGCAGATGGCACATCTCCCTCTCCACTTGGTTTAGAGATTACCTCTACATCCCCTTGGGCGGTAACCGCCGCAGCGCGGGCCGGCAGGTTCTTAACCTTTTGGTTGTATGGGCTCTTACCGGTCTTTGGCACGGAGCTTCCTACAACTTCCTCCTTTGGGGACTTTACTTCTTCCTGCTTTTGGTTATTGAAAAATTCGTGCTCCTCAAGGTGCTTAAAAAGGCCCCCTCCTTTGTAGGTCATATCTACGCTCTGTTCTTCATTATGATGGGTTGGGCAATATTCACCTTCGGTGAAAACGATATTTCTCAGCTCTGGAGCTTCATGCGCGGACTTTTTACTGCGCCCGACGGACTCTTTACCGAGGTGGGCGCCTCGACGCTTCTCTCATATCTGCCCCTTGTGGTAATAGGCTGTGTATTCAGCACCCCTGTGCTTCGTATTTTCCACAGGAAATTCCAGGATAAGAAGCTCTATCCTGTTGTTCTCTGCGCTTGCTGTGTGCTGGCTATGGTACTTTGCACCGCTTCTCTTGTTAACGACAGCTACAATCCCTTTATCTACTTTAGATTTTAATTTATCCGCAGGAGGTGAAACCCTTTGAACAGCAAAAAAACTCAGATTGCCATTATCGCAATCTTCCTTATATTTACCTTTGGACTTACCGCCGCATTTTTTATCCTGCCTAAGAAAGCTGTAAGCTCCGATGAACGCCGCCCCTTGGCGGCAACTCCCGAAATCTCTCTTGAGAGCTTTTTAAGCGGCGACCTATCAGGTGAGCTTGAAGGCTCAAGCGGCGACCTTTCCGGGGAACTTGAAGGCTCAAGCGGCGGCTATATCCCCGACCACTTCCCTTTCAGAAGCTTCTTTGTCGGAGTTAACTCCTATTTTAACTATATGCTCGGCAACACCGCCTCCAATAATTACTACAATTCAAGGGACGGATATATTATCACAAAGCCCCCAAAGAAGAATAACTCCGAGCAAAATATCGCTCAGCTTAACGATTTCGCCGCAAGCGCCGACGAGAAAATTACCCTCACCCTTGTGCCCTCTGCCGGCTACATTCTCTCGGACCTCTTACCCCTTAACCATGTTTCCTACCCTGACGAAGAAGTTTTTGCTTCTATTGAAAATAATCTCTCAGAGGACTTTTCCTTCGTTGATTTGAGAGACAGCTTCGCTGACGCACACAAGGCAGGCACCCAAATTTATTACAAAACCGACCATCACTGGACCTCAGAGGGCACCTACCTTGCCTATACAAGGCTCTGCGAGAGCTTAGGTGTCGCTCCCGTGGCAAAGGACAAGCTCTCTGTAAGCTCCTATGAGGGCTTCTACGGCACAACCTACTCCTCAAGCGGATACTTCCTTGTAAAGCCCGACGTTCTGGAGCTTTGGGAGAATAAGGCCGTTGAGGACAGCATCAAGGTTACTATCGACGACGGCAAGGAGATTAAAACCTACGGCTCCATGTACTTCAGAGACCACCTTGAAGTGAAATCTGACGCCATAAACGATATGTATGCCGTTTTTCTCAACGGCAACAGCCCCTTAGTTACTATTGAAAACTCTAAGGCGACAAGCGACAAAACCTTAGTTGTTATTAAGGACAGCTTTGCTCACTGCATGGCGCCCTACCTTGCAAACAATTACGGTAAAGTAATCCTTGTTGACCTCAGATACTATCAGCGCTCCGTCTTAGATTTAGCCAAGGGCGAGGACAGAGAATTCCTTGTACTTTACGGCATGGAAAACTTCTGTACCGACACGAACCTCTTTAGACTGAACTTCCCCTTAGGCTAAATTTATTAAACTTACAAAATACAGCGCCTATAAATATATTACGGTTTGCAAAGTTTCCTAAAAAACTTAATCTCCTATCAAATAAAAAGCCTCTGCTAAAACTAAAGCAGAGGTTTTTCATTTATATTCGTTAATTCAGCGTCGCTTTTAGGAGCGGTCAAATTTTTGGCTTATGCTCGGCAAGATACTTTCGTACCTTTTCGATTATCCTGCAATCGTTGTCATAGCTGCATGCTCCCTTCGCATTTGAAAGGGGTACCCAGGTGTAGCTGTCAATTTCGCTTTCCTGAATTTTAATGTTGTTCTTGCGGGTAACAGCAAGGAAGAAAACTACTCTCTTGCGAATTGTTCCGAAGGGGCAGTAATCGCTGACCTCGCGAAAGCCGTCCAAAATCTCAACGTCAAGATTAGTTTCCTCCTTTATCTCTCGGATAGCGGTTTCACGTTCATTCTCATGAAACTCAACGTGTCCCTTGGGGAAGCTGTAAAATCTGCCGTTGTTGTTTCTTACCATTAAAATCATAAGCTCGTCGGTTTTCTCGTTTCGGTAGAGAATAACCGCACCGCAGGACTTTTCGTAAAGGCAGGATATTTTCTCAACCTTCAGGCTCTTGAGCTTTCTCAGCCTAAAGAGAATATCCGGCTCGTACATAACCTCGTTTCGGGGAGAAACAATCATCCTCTGAGTGCCGTCGCTTAAAGAGGCAACAGCGGTAACTATTCCCGGGAAGCTGCCGGACAGCTCCGACTTCGAGACGATATACACGTTATTCTGTTTTTTATCGCGGCTTAAGTAGCCCGAGTAAAGTCCCTCGCCTAAAGTGCCGTAAACGGACACAAAGACCTCGTCGGCAAGCATTCCCTTTCCCCCTTTCGAGCAAACTGCCGATATAGTAAGGCGAAGCCTATGGCTGCGCCTGCAAGCAAGATGTGCAAACAATCTTCAGATGTGATTTATTCAGTGGTTTCTTAGTTTAGAATCTCCTTCATGGCGTCAACCTGCTGGGGAGTATTCGCGGACATGGTGTTGTTTACAAAAAGCACGTCCTTAATTCCGTTTTCCTC
>JAQXHW010000008.1 GCA_029007475.1 Oscillospiraceae bacterium
AGCGTAGTCACAAACGCACTGCGATTAAATTTCATTAAGATGCACGATTCCAAACGGGATCATAAAATCAAAAATAAATTAATAACCACAACCGAAAAGGAGACAAAAACAATGGAAAAGACATTAAAAATTGAAGGTATGATGTGCGGACACTGCGAAATGCACGTAAAAAAAGCCCTTGAAGCACTTGACGGCGTAAAAAAAGCAGAAGTCAGCCACAAGACCTCAGCGGCTGTTGTAACGCTTGAAAAAGAGATTTCCGACGGTGTTTTGAAGCAAGCTGTTGCCGACGGGGGCTATGAGGTAACGGATATTCGGTAAGCACTATTCCGCAATATAAAACAGGCACCGACACGCTGAATGAACAGCCGGTCGGTGCCTGCTTTATTATAAAAGCTATTTTATCTTCATAAAGGCGCACTCTTTACCTCAATTATAGAGAATTATTTTGGGAATACTTCCATTTCAATATCTGTCAAAGGAAAAGTACAGCAAGGGTGGATATATCCGTACTTTAGGTCAGCCTTACGCCGTTTATCCATATCCTCCGGGATATAAACCTCGCCGCTTATAAGCCGTGAACGGCAGAAGCCGCATTCACCGCTTCGACAGCTTGACGGCGGAAAAATTCCGTTTTTTTCGAGGCTTCTCAAAATGCTTTCCGACTTTTCGGCTTTTACTTTACTTTTTTCGCCGTGTACGTTTACGGTTATCATTACAGTTTCATTCTGACTGTCTAAGAAAACCTCGCCGGGCAGCTCACAGCGGACATACTTTTTCTCGAGGGAAAAGCTCTCAAGCTCAGATTTCACAAAGCTAATCATAGCCTGTGGTCCACAGATAAACACAGAAAACGGACTTTTCGGAATATATTTTTTGATTAAATTCTCATTTATGAAGCCTTTTTCATATTTGGGATTATCCTCATGGCTCAACACATAGACAGTCCTGATTTTTTCGCACTTTTTGCTGAGTGCTTCAAGCTCATCCTTAAAGAGAATTTCGTTCTCGGTTTTTGCGCCGTAGAGAAGTGTAAGAGAAAAATCCTCGTCGCCCTCGGCTATTGCTTTTGCTAAAGAAATGAAGGGGGTTATGCCGCTTCCTCCTGCAACCGCCAAGACATGAGACGCGTCCCTCAAGGGCTCATAGGTAAAATTACCCTGTGGTCCTGAGGTTGTGACTTTAGTACCTATTTCCCAGTTATTGAGAATATAGTTTGAAACCAAACCGCCCGAAACTGCTTTTACCGTTATTCGGTAAATACCGCTAAGACTATCTTTCGGAGATGAGGATAAAGAATAGGGTCTTGAGTATTTTTTTCCTTCTATTTCAACAAAAACCGACACATACTGGCCTGCCGAAAAGTAAGCACAGCCGTTTTCGGCTTTGAGCAAAAAGCTTTTGCAAAACTCATTATGCTCGATTATTTCACAAACAACAAAGCTCTGACTTTCGGGATGTAGCAATTTTGACAGCTTATTGACGGCAGGAATATCAGAAGATAATTCGTCGCTTGCTTTTGACTTTTCTACTGCTCTGTTCCCCATAAATTCAGGAAATTTTGAAAGACTCAGAGAGTTCAGATTATGATTTTCCATTTTTTGCCTCCCTTACTATTCTCATTCCTACGGAGTTGCCATTTGAATAGGTTGGACTGTATCCGCAAGCGCGCTCCGAATGTGCTCCTACGAAATAGAGTCCCTCCGTGAGATTCTCGCCCTTTGAATTCATAATACGCGACATCATGGTATCCCAAGGCTTCAGGGTATAGCCGTAGGGAGTGCCGTTGGGGGTATTGAGATATCTCGCAAAGGTAGGCGGAGCTGAAACAGCAATCTCCTCAATATGAGGCATAATGGAAATTCCGGTCTTTGCTTCGAAGGTTTCAATCATTTTCTTTGCTATGCGGTTCTTGGTCTTCTTGTAATCCTCAGGCTTAACTTCACCCCAAGCATCCTCGGAAAGCAAACAAGTCAGAAACAGAATTGAAGAGCCCTCGGGAGATGCATCGTCCATTACTTTATTGACGCAGTTGGAAATTAGCATTTCCGCTTTTGTTCTCTCTGTGCTTTCAAACTGCTCGATAGAATCGGGGGTATCGTACAAAAACAGGGAGTAATCCTCTATCCCCAATTCCTCGGCACTTCTGTTTAGTCCTAAGTAGACCGTAAAGAACAAAAAGCCTGTACTCCTTGCGTTTATAAGCTTTACTCCCTCTGAGGGTACATGTTCCTTAGGGATCAGCGTTTTATAGGCGACCTCCGGGAAGCAGTTGAGGACAATACTGTCGGCATAAATTGCCTCATCCCCTATCTTTACTCCGCAGGCTTTTTCGCCCTCAAAAAGCACTTCGGTAACCTCGGAGTTATATCTAATCTCGCCGCCGTTATCTCTGATTGCTTTTTCCACGGCAAGTGAGAGTTCATGCGAGCGCATTCTGGGCATAGCCGGATAGTAGCTGATATATCTTTTAAGCATCATTACATAATGAGCAAAGTCGATTTCGTCGGTTTTACCGCCTAAGTAAGGCCAATAGGTCTTGAAAATATTTTGAGCCTTTTTTGGCATACCGAGAGCATCTAAACATTCATCAAGAGAGTAAGCCGTTGCTCTCAAAAAATCCGGATAGTCTTTTACAAGCACATTTTGGTCAGGCTTGCCCTTTGAGAGATAGGCGACAGCTTCCGATATTTTATCCTCAATTTTCAGCGCCGCCTCTACGCTCTCTCGGCTTCCGGGTACTGCCCTTTCCATAGCATCACAGAAAGCCTCTTTCCCGGAGGGCATAACTATGTCATAGCCGTTTTCGCCGCCGGCTCTGACGTGGAAAGCGGTTTCTTCTATCACCCAGTCAATGTCAACGCCGTAGCTTTCGAGAAGCCTTCTTAATGAACCGTTTTGCTCCTTGGTACCTACGTTTGACATCTCATGAAGAGATACCTCAAACTCAAATCTGCCTCGGCGAAAGCTGGTTGCACAGCCGCCGGGGAGTGGATTTCGCTCTATTAGGAGGGTTTTAAGCCCTTCCTTTGCGGTTGTAACGGCGGCAGAGAGACCTGCGTTTCCGCCGCCTACAACTATTACATCATACTTTTTCATAGTTTTCCTTTTGCTTCCTTTGTTTCAGAGTTTTCCATATTTTTCTTTGCTGTCGAAAGCATAAGCTTAATTCGGTTAAGCTGATTAACCTCACTTGCTCCGGGATCATAGTCAACAGCGCAAATATTAGACTCGGGAAACGCGTTTTTTAGAGTCTTGATTACACCCTTGCCTACAACGTGGTTAGGCAAGCAGGCAAAGGGCTGAACACAGATAATATTAGGTGTGCCGCTGTTAATAAGCTCCACCATTTCGCCTGTTAAGAACCAACCCTCGCCGTACTGATTTCCTATGGAAAGGAAGGGCTTGGTCATTTTTGCAATTTCCTCAATGGGTACAGGGGCTTCGAAGCGACTGCTCTCCTCTAAAGCCTTAATTGCAGGCTTTCTCACCCACCTTACAAGCTTTACGCCGAGATGAGAAATTGGTTTCATATACCACTTGGCGCCTAAGAAGCGTTGCTTGTATCTTCCGCCGTACAGAGTATAGTTAAAGAAATCAAGGATATCGGGCACAACTGCCTCGGCACCCTCCCGCTCCAAAAGCTCAACTGCGTGGTTATTAGCAAGAGGCATATATTTTACCAAAATTTCGCCTACAATGCCAACTCTCGGCTTCTTTACGCTTTCGTCAATGGGAAGCTCGTCAAAGGCCTTAACGATTTTTCTGCAAAGCTGTTTGTACTTATACTTAGTTTTTGGGTTAGTCAGCGAATCTATGCACATTTCCCGAAGCTCAGCATGGAGCTTATCCGCAGAACCGGGTACGAGTTCGTAGGGTCTGACGTGATAGAGACAGCGCATAAACAAGTCTCCGTAAATAAGACTGTAAATAGCATCTTTAAGCAGAGGTACCGTCCAGCTAAAGCCGCTGTTTTTCTCCATACCGTTTGCATTTATGGAAATAACCGGAATATGGCTGAGTCCTGCCTTATCAAGAGCACGGCGAATAAAGCCCACGTAGTTACTTGCACGGCAGCAACCGCCTGTCTGAGACATGAAAATAGCCAGCTTATCCGTATTGTATTTGCCGGAAAGAACAGCCTCCATAATCTGACCTACTACTGTGATAGAAGGATAACAGGCATCGTTATTTACATACTGCAAGCCTGTATTTATTGCTGTACGATTATCGTTTTGGAGAATTTCTACGTTATAGCCGTGTTTTGAGAAAACAGGCTCCAGAATATCAAAGTGAATGGGGCTCATCTGAGGAGCAATAATTGTGTATTTTTCCCGACGCATTTTCTCGGTAAACTCAGCGCGCTTGTATCTCACAGGCTGAGGCTTCGCAAGGATACCCTGTTTGTCTCGCATTTTCATAGCGGAAATCAGGCTTCTGACTCGAATCCTCGCCGCACCTAAGTTGCTTACCTCATCAATTTTCAGGAGTGTATATAGCTTGTTACTGCCCTCAAGAATCTCATTTACCTGGTCTGCGGTTACCGCGTCAAGTCCGCAGCCGAAAGAAGTGAGCTGAATAAGCTCCATATCGTTACGCTGAGAGACAAACTCGGCGGCGGTATAAAGTCTTGAATGATAAACCCATTGGTCTACTACTCTGAGTTTTCTGTCCCCGTCTTTTAAGGGTGGCAGAGAATCCTCAGTGAAAACTGTCAGTCCGAATGAAGCGATTAGTTCGGGGATTCCGTGGTTTACCTCGGGGTCAAGGTGATATGGTCTGCCGGCAAGGACTATTCCCTTTCCGCCCGATTTTTCCATTTCCCTTAGAACCTTTTTGCCCTCAGCCTTTATATCAGCTCTCGCCTTATTCTGCTCTAACCATGCGAGCTGTGCGGCTTTTCGGACTTCCTTTTCGGGAATTCCCCAGTTTTCAAAGCAGACTCGAACCAAGCGGTCTGCGGCAGATTTTTCGTTTGTAAAAGCCATGAAAGGTCTTATATACTTTACCTTTCCCGCAACGACATCCTCTACGTTGTTTTTAAGATTTTCTGCGTAGGAAACTACCATAGGGCAGTTAAAATGGTTTTTTGCAGAGGAACACTCCTGATGCTCGTAAAATACGCAGGGGTGAAATATTGTCTCTATTCCTTTATTAATAAGCCACTGAACATGGCCGTGGGCAAGCTTTGCAGGATAGCACTCACTCTCGGAGGGGATTGAGTCCATACCTAACTCGTAGAGCTTCCTCGATGAAAGCGGTGAAAGGACTACTCTGAAGCCTAATTCCTTAAAGAAGGTTGCCCAGTAGGGGTAGTTTTCGTACATATTGAGAACTCGGGGAATACCTATAATTCCGCGGGTTGCCTCTTTCTCAGAAAGAGACTTGTAGGAGAAAACCCTCTTGAGCTTATATGTAAACATATTGGGAGAGGACTTTCTCTCGCAGGTACTTCCTAATCCCCGTTCACAGCGGTTTCCGGTGATGTGAGTCCTGTCTCCCTCAAAGGTGTTGATGGTGAGCATACAGTTGTTGG
>JAQXHW010000009.1 GCA_029007475.1 Oscillospiraceae bacterium
CAGTCCGATGCTGAACATTGACACCAGTGTAAGCAGCCATGAACCCATAAAGAAAAGAATATTTCCCTTCATTTCATATCCCAGAAATACAACCGAAACGAGTGCCACGGATACAGCCGACAAAAGCGCCGTCACCCCCGCGCATAGCATATCGCTGCCTAAAATCCACACAGGACTGCAGGGTGTGGTGAAGAAATGTTTGAGTATTTTCTTATCACGATAGTCAGCAACAGTAAGAGGAATCCCCATAAACGCCGCCGCGCAAATGCCCACCGCAATTAGTGAAGCAAAGGAGCTTTCCAAATAGGTAAATCCCTCTGCGGCCTGCTTTTGCCCTGCAATCATATTTATAAGTATCATAATTCCTATCGGCATTGCCATACCGAAAATCAGCATATCAGCGGAACGCAGAGCCAATTTCTGTTCAATTATGTATAATTTCAAAAACCGTTTCATTGTGCAATCTCCTCTCCCATAGACCACAGATATGCTTCCTCTAAATTGTCATAAGGACTGCTTTCAATAACCTCTTTTACCGTCCCTTCGGTAATCCTCTTGCCGTCTTTGATAAGGAAAATGCGGTCGCATAAGCTTTCTGCTTCTTCCATATAATGCGTAGTCAGAAAAATTGTAGTTCCCTTGTTTTTTAATTCCTTTAAATGTCCCCATACCTCTTTTCTCGCCGCAGTATCAAGACCCGTTGTAAGCTCGTCCAAAAACACGATTTCGGGATTGTTAATAAGCGCCAATGCAACGGATAATCTTTGCCTTTCTCCGCCTGACAGCTTGTTTACCTGTGACTTTTCAAACCTTTCCAATGAGAAAGTCTTAAGCAGCCTGCGGTAATCCTCGGGTTTCTCATATAACGCCGACATTTCTTGACAAAACTCATCCACCCGAATATTGTTTTGATAGCTAGAGGATTGAAGCTGCACCCCAACCCGTTCAAACACTGCCTTGCGGTTTCCGATTGGATTTAATCCGAATATTGTTGCCGTGCCGCAATCCGCCTTTTTAAGTCCGAGAAGCAAATCAATGGTTGTACTTTTCCCTGCTCCGTTATGACCTAAGAGTCCAAAAACCTCTCCCTTCTCTACACGGAAGGTAATTTTATCCACAACTACTCTTCCGCCCAGCGACTTTGTTAAGTCTTTTACTTCAATACAAGTATTCATACATAGCCTCCTTTAGGTTTTAAGGCTATGATACAACCTCCCCCAAGGGACGAGTCAAGCGCTATTTTCTAAATGATGTAAATTTATACTAAGAAATGCGTGTGTCATTTTAACACACGCATTCAAACCAGTTCAATTATTTTACCTAAGTTATTGATTTCAGTTCTTAAAACACCGGACAAACTGCTTTTTCCGCAACCGTTCACGCCGGCAATAATCGTATATGTTTTCATATATGCCAATTCCTTTTTGAATTTCAACAACTATATTATAGCACGCATAAAAAGTTTTTTCAATAATTGCTTTAAACCTTTTATTTTACTAACTTTTTAGACTTATATTATTCAGTAAATTTTATCGAAAATTAGAAAATTATGGTGATTGTCAAAACTGGGGAAAATGTCAAGAGAACACCATAGAATTCCTCAAAAAAATTTTTTTGACCCTTAAAATTGGGAAATTATGGGTGATGCCATGGGAGCCCATAATGTTTTACACCATAAACCAATAATCGGCAAAATAAAAAAGATTTAGCCGCCCAAGTGACCAACTTAGCGACTAAATCTTTTAGTTACATATTTTGGGACAACTGTCTATTTGAACAAAAATTTCTTTCTCAGATAATCTGCATGTTCAGGCGTTATACTCCCATCATTGATTTCTGCGATATTAATACTGCCGTACAATTCTCCCCACAAGCAATCCAGTAAAGATGATTTTTCTTCAAGACCTTTCTTATATGCATCTAAGTCGTGCTGAAGATATGACGGCAATCCATATTCGTATGAGCGTTCACGCTCTTCTCTTATTTTATCCTTATCCATATATACTACATACACCGCCTATAATAGGTTCTATAAATATTATAACTTTGCGATTATTTAGATGCAGTTGGAAGAGCCAATAACTTTCTAACTCTGCTTTGAATATGCTTTTCAATCGCTATTAGGCGTTCTTCAGACAAATTGATGCTTGGGTGCCTTGTGAATTTGAAATCAATGAGTTTTCTAAGCTGATTTTTCTGCTTAGTTCCCATAACCTCAGCGCAAATGCTTTCGTAAGATACACCGTAAGGATTAGAACGAGTCTTGGCATATGAATCTAAATCTTTAATATCGTTATCCAGAGCGTAATTAAAAAGCGATAAGCCGTTGTCAAAGATTGGAGCCGGAGAAATAATTTTGCCTGTGCGATTATCTCTGAGTACACCAAAGTTACCAAAGTGACGGTCCTCGTTATAAATTACCGCATCAAATATAAGCATACTCTTGAGACTTTCGGAAAAGTCTGTTCCAAGCGATTCATAATAGTCAAGACAACCTTTAATGCCACCGCTTTTAACAATTCTGCCGATAGAAATGAATGATGTATCAATGTCGGTAAAAATTTTGCATTTAGATGCTAAAATACCTTTCCAATTTTCTAAATCATACTCGACAGCATATAGTCCCATTGCTTTGGCAATTTGGCCAGCGTAGTACTCGGAATACGGTTCATTTCCCGAATTTGCAAAGCCCTCTGTACCGCCTTTATAAAGATATATTCCGTCATCCTCAATAAACCGCCACGCCTTACGGAGCATTCCCTGAGTAGTCAGCTCTGGCGAAGTGGTAAAGGCTTGGTTTGCCGTGCCGACACCGGTATAAGCCACCAATGATAAAACCTCGGAGAAACGGTTTTCATAAAGGTTATATTCCTTGAATATACCTTTAAAATCGGCAGGAACAACCCAATAACTATCGTTCAGAGAAAGGCCTTTGCACACATCAATAATACCTTTGGTGTTATTAAGACTAAGACCGAGTGTTTTTAAAATCTCGTCAACAAAAGCACGGTTTTTTGGAATAACTCTACGCTCAAGCCATTTAAGGATTCCGTCATCAGTCAATTCTAAATCTAAAGGAAAAAGATTCTTCATATCTTCGTTAATTGATATGATATGAGATTTCAAACCTTCCAAGCCCTTTTCTTCAAGGCTAAAGGTTAACAATTCATCATCATATAACCGAAGTGAATAACAGTTATTCATAGGCTCTCTCCTCTCTTCCAAAAGCATATCGACATCCTTGCCAAGTGCTTCAGATATTCGTATCAGCATATCAAGGGATAAATTTTGTGTGCCGCTTTCAATTCGGCAGATATTGGAGCGTTGCGTTCCGATTAAACTCGCAAGCTCTGCCTGCGACATTTGTTTTTCAAGTCTTGCTTCAGTGAGTTTAGAAATTATTCTCTGTCTTGAGCGTAAAACATTATCTTCGTTCACAATATCCCCCTCCTTAAAATAATATACGCCATTTCTTTATCATTATGTTATCATATTTGATAACATATGTCAAGTGCATTAGTTTTAGTCATAGAATTAAGCGTGTACCGTTTATGACACACGCTTTCTCTTTACGCCGATTTTTTCTTTTTTGTTGGCTTTTCGGGTTCGATAAGTTGTTTGTTGAGTTCGATATATTCCACTACCTGTGCATAAGCATCTTGGAACTTTAACACAACCTCAATATCTCCGCCTTCGTGTACAAAAATTTCTTCTACGAGTTCGGTAAGCAAAGGTCTTGTCAGACTTTCGATATTACCGTACTTTTTGAAACGTGCCACAAACTCGTTCTCTTCGGTAATACCGTCTTGAAACTGCTCGGCAGACTTGTTAAGTGAGGCAATTTTCTCGTCAACAATCCTCAGTCTTTCATTAAGACGTTCCTTTAACATCTGATACTCATCCACTGTGATGACACCGCTTTTCCAATCGGGATAAAGGTCGGTAATCATAGACACAAGTTTTTCACGTTCAGAAACCTGAGATTTCAGTGCCTTCTCAATATGACTTGATTCCTTTTTTCGTGCGGAATTATTATTGATTTGAGTGAGCAGTTCGCTCATTGTTGTTGCCGTATTAATCATATTTTGAATGGTCAAAAGCACCGCCTGCTCCAACTTATCAATACGGATAGTGTGATTTGTACACGCCGATTTTTTAAGTTTCCTTGCTGTTACACAGCGATAGTAATGATACGTACCGTAAGAGTGTTGATTGGTCTTTTTGTTCATTACACGCTTGCAGTCGGCACACCGCACAAGCCCAGAAAATAAATCAACGTTTTTCTTCTTCGGACTCTTTCTAATATGCTTGTTAAAAAGAGCCTGTGCATTGTCAAAGGTTTCGTGGCTGATAATAGGCTCGTGAGTGCCTTCAACAATAATCCACTCATCCTTAGGAATCGCACGGCACTGCTTAATCTTATAACTGTAGGTAGTGTTCCTACCTTGCACCATATCGCCAACATACATTCGGTTTTGTAAAATGCGGCGCACCGAACTATCAGGCCATAGACCGTCATTGCTTCTGCCTGACGGATGCTTGTAGTTTAGCCCCTTTTGTTTTTTATACATTGATGGGTTGGGTATGCCCATTTCGTTCAGGTCTTTGGTGATGCCGATGATACTTTCGCCCCCGATAAAGCGTTCAAAAATCATCCGCACAATCGGTGCTGTTTCCTCATCAATAATAAGATGATGTTTATCATCCGGATCTTTTAGGTATCCGTATGTCGGAAAAGAACCGATAAACTTACCTTGCTGACGTCTTAAATTCAGCGTGCCCCGCACGTTAACAGACGTACTC
>JAQXHW010000010.1 GCA_029007475.1 Oscillospiraceae bacterium
ATAATGATTTCAGAATTTCCGGAGGTGCGGCATGAAGAAAATTTTACCCCTTATTTTATGCTTGTTTTTTGCTTTATCCTGCTTCGGCTGTATTCAGCTAAATACTCAAAAAGCGCCTATTTACACGGACTCCGCTATAAAAAATGCTCCTTTTAAGGTGCATTTCATAGACGTAGGCCAGGGAGACTGCATACTCGTAGAAAGCTCGGGACACTTCGCCCTGATAGACGCAGGAGAAAACTCCGATTCCCACAAAGCAATAAACTATCTCAGCAATTTAGGCGTTACCTCTTTAGACTTCGCCATAGCCACCCACCCTCACTCAGACCACTGCGGAGGATTTCCTAATATTTTCAGGAACTTCTCCTGCGGCTATTTCCTATTCCCCGAAACCGACGTAGATACAAACACATGGTACAGCATCTTAGATGCCGCCGACGAACGCACAGTATCCTGCGAAACCACGAAAGCAGGTGACGTTTTCGCCTTGGGAGACGCAACCGTAACCGTTCTCTCTCCAAAGGAAAACAGCATTTACTCCAACCTCAACAACTACTCCATTGTATGTATTGCCCAGTATCAAAACACCTCGGTGCTTCTTATGGGCGACGCTGAAAAATTAGTGGAAAAGGAGCTTCTCTCGGAAAGCTACGACCTTTGTGCCGATGTCCTTAAATTAGGTCACCACGGAAGCTCCTCAAGCTCCGACAAAGAGTTTTTGAGAAGCGTCAACCCCTCTGTGGCTATTATTACCTGCGGAAAGGATAACGACTACGGACACCCCCACCGCGAGACCACCGACGCCCTCGAGGAGCTTGGCATACCCTACCGCCTTACCTCAAAAGAGGGTAGTATCGTAGTATCCTCAGACGGAGAAAAAATCTCTGTTACCTCGCAGTCAGGCAGCGAAAGCCTTACCGAAAGCCCGACTGAGATGGTGGAGGTTACCTATATCGGCAATAAAAACTCTCATATTTTCCATAGAGATTCCTGTGAGTCAGCGGTTAAAACCAAGGAGAAAAACAAGGTATACTTCACCTCAAGGGACGAGGCGGTAAGTAAGGGCTACGACCCATGTAAAGGATGTAATCCATAATGATAAAAGATATACTCGGCGAGAAGTCCTCGTGGGAAATTCTTGCAGAAACTCGGCTTCCCATAGTCCTCTACGGAACCGGAAACGGAGCTGACGCCGTTCTTGATAAATTTGACTCTCTCGGCATTAAGGTTTCCGAAATCATGGCCTCAAGCGGCTTTGTTAGAGATAGATTTTTCAGAGGATACAAGGTAAAAAGCCTTGAGGAAATAGATAAAGACTATCCTGATTTCGTTATTGCCCTTGCCTTTGCGAGCAGTTGTGACGAGGTTATTAAGAACATAAAAAGCCTCTCAAAAAAGCATAGGGTTATCATGCCTGTCGTTCCTGTTTTCGGGGAGAGGGTCATGGACAGAGACTACCTTGAGGAAAACGGAGAAGCCCTCGAAAACGCCTGCTCTCTCCTTTATGATAAGGAGTCAAAAAGAGTATTTGAGAGCATGGTGCGCTTCCAGTTTACGGGAGATTTTTCTCACCTTTTCAAAGCTGAGAGCAGTCGTGAAGCGGCGCTTAAAGCTATACTCGAGCTTACCGACAGGGAGGATATTTTGGACTTAGGCGCATACCGGGGTGATACCGTGGAGGAAATTTTCACCCTCTTCGGCAATATTTCCTCGGCTCTTTGCTTTGAGCCCGACCAAAAAAACTTTAAGAAGCTCTCCCTCTACGCCCGGGAAAAAGAGAACGTAACTCCGCTTAATCTTGCCGCATGGTATGAAGAAGCCGAGTTCAAATTCAGCGGTGGCGGCGGCAGACAGAGCACCCTCTGCAAAGAGGGAAAGCAAACCGTCAAGGCGGCGGCGGTAGACTCTGTCCTCGGTAACGGACAAAAGATAACCTACGTAAAAATGGACGTTGAGGGAGCAGAAAAAGAAGCTCTTTTAGGTATGAAAAATCTCATCTTATGCCAAAAGCCCAAGCTCTCCATAGCGGCCTACCATCGCACAGAGGACCTTTGTACCCTGATTCCGCTTATTCACAGTCTCAATAACGAATATAAAATTTACCTCAGACATCACCCCTACATTCCCTTTTGGGATACAAATTTATACTGCAAATAAACCAAGGAGGCCGGAAAATACCGACCTCCCGATTTTTTTGAAAATCTTATGAAACGCTCTCGTCCAAAATATTCAAAAGCTCGCTCTTTTTGAGAACTCCTGTTTTTCGCCTTATCTCCTTGCCCTGCTTAAAAACAAGGGTCGTGGGTACAGAGCCGACATCATACAAATCGCCCAGCTCCTTATCCTTGTCTAAATCAACAAGGAAAAACACCTTGCCCGTGAGCTTCTCCACGGCCTCCGCCACCTGTACCATAGATGAGCAAAAGGAACACCAAGGCGCAGTAAAAACCACGGCGCAAGCCTCGTTTTGTTTTATTTCATCGTTAAAATCATATCTGCTGAGTTCGTTCATACTATACCTCTTTTCCCTTTTAGTATGAAGCTCCGCGGCAGAAATAAAGCTGTAAAATTAATGAAACGCAAAATGACCTCCCGAAGCTCGGGAGGTCATGATTTTTCGGTATAAAATTACTTAGAAAGCTCCTCAAGGATAACCTTCTTAATGCCCGAGGCGGTAAGGCCGAACTTCTCAAGAAGCTCCCAAGCGGGACCTGAGTAGCCGTAGCGGTCATAAACGCCAACCTTGCGAACAGGAACAGGATACTCGGAAGAAACTACACCGCAGACTGCGTCACCTAAGCCGCCGATTACGTTGTGCTCCTCGACGGTGATAATTCTGCCTGTTTCCTTAGCGGCTTTGAGGATTATTTCTCTGTCGATAGGCTTGATTGTATGGATATTGATAAGGCGAACGCTCTTGCCCTCACTCTCAAGCTCCTCCACAGCCTTTCTTGCCTCGTTGACAACAAGACCGGTTGCAATAACGGTAATGTCGTTACCCTCGTGGAGAGTGATACCTTTTCCTAACTCGAACTTGTAGGTTTCGGGGTCGTTGAAAGAATCGATAGCAAGTCTGCCTAAGCGGATATATACAGGACCTACGTGCTCGATAGCAGCCTTTGTAGCCGCCATCATCTCGTAGTGGTCAGCAGGACAGAGAACAGTCATACCGGGGATTGTACGCATCAAAGCGACATCCTCTAAGCACTGGTGAGTTGCGCCGTCCTCGCCGGTGGAGATGCCTGCGTGGCTGCCTGCGATTTTTACGTTGAGCGCAGGATAGCCTACGGAGTTACGAATCTGCTCGAAGGCTCTGCCTGTTGCGAACATTGCAAATGAAGCGGCAACGGGGATTTTTCCGCAGGAAGCAAGACCTGCGGCGATACACATCATATTGCCCTCAGCAATACCGCAATCGAAGAATCTCTCAGGAAACTCTTTCTTGAAAATTGAAGTTTTGGTAGCACCTGCAAGGTCAGCGTCCATAACTACGATTTTTTCGTTTTCCTTTGCAAGCTCGCAAAGAGCCATACCGAAGCTCTCACGAGTTGCCTTTGTTATTACGTCTGCCACTTTATTCAGCCTCCAATTCATCAATAATAGCCTGAAGCTCAGCTACTGCCTTTTCATACTCGTCCTTGTTGGGGCCCTTGCCGTGCCAATCGACCTCATTCTCCATAAAGGAAACTCCCTTACCCTTAACGGTCTTGGCAAGGATAGCGGTGGGCTTACCCTTAGTAGCCTTTGCGTTCTCAAAAGCTGCCTCGATTTCATCGAAGCAATGTCCGTTGATTTTAACTACGTTAAAGCCGAAGCTCTCAAACTTCTTATCAAGAGGCTCAATGCCGCATACATCCGCAACGGCTCCGTCAATCTGGAGACCGTTCTGGTCAACGATAATTACGAGGTTGTCCAGCTTATTGTGAGCGGCAAACATAGCTGCCTCCCAAACCTGACCTTCCTCACACTCGCCGTCGCCGAGGATTGTATATACACGGTAATCGGAATTGTCAATCTTAGCGTTCAGCGCCATACCGCAGGCTGTGGAAACACCCTGACCGAGAGAGCCTGTGCTCATGTCGATACCGGGAGTACCTTTCATGTCGGGATGACCCTGGAGCATTGCGCCGACGTGACGGAGCTTCTCAAGCTCCTCCCAAGCAAAGTAGCCTTTCATAGCCAATATTGCGTAAAGAGAAGGACAGCAATGTCCCTTTGAGAGAACGAAGCGATCCCTGTCGGCCTTTTTGGGCTGAGTGGGGTCAACGTTCATCTCCTTAAAGTAAAGATAAGTCATAAGGTCAGCAGCGGAAAGTGAGCCGCCGGGATGACCGGATTTAGCGTTAAATGTGCCGATTATTGCGCCTAATCTTGCCTTAGCGGCACAGATTTTAAGGGCGCGCTTTTCTGCTTTATCCATAGCAAATTCCCCTTTGCATACATTCTTAGTGTTATGTTACCACAGAACAGGAATTCTATTTTTACTCTATCGAAAAAAGACAGCAATTTCGGAATTTTGTAAAATATTTCAAAAAATCCAAAGTTTTCCCCCTGAGAATTATTAGCCATGACCGAATAGTTCTCAAAACCTTGCAAAACTCAGGAAAAATACATATAATAGATACGATTAGGAGGGATTATCTCATGCTTCTTGTTATTGATATCGGCAACACCAACATAAAATTCGGTCTTTTCAAAAAGGACGACCTTGTTATGCTTGCAAGGGTTTCCTCGGACCGCACCAAAACCTCCGATGAATTTGCAGGAGAAATCTACTCTGTTTTCAATGTATACGGCTTCTCGAAAAAAGACGTGCACGGTTGTATTATCAGCAGCGTTGTGCCCTCTGTACTCCGTACGGTAAAGGAAGCCATAAAGACCACTATGGGAATTGACCCCCTTGTAGTAGGACCGGGAATTAAGACAGGAATCAACATTAAAATCGACAACCCTGCTTCTACCGGCGCTGACCTTGTGACAGGCTGTGTTGCGGCTTTATCCCTCTACGGCGCTCCCGCCATAGTTGTGAGCATGGGTACCGCAACCACCATTATCGTTATTGACCAAACAGGCTCAATGGTCGGCGGTGCCATTGCCCCGGGAGCTGCTATCTCAATGAACGCTCTCTCGGACAAATGCGCGCTTCTCCCCTCCTCTTACTTCGAAGCCCCCAAAAGTGTTATCGGAAGAAGCACCGACGAGTGTATTCGCTCCGGAGTTGTTTTAGGCAACGCCTCCATGCTTGACGGCATGATCGACAGGATTAATAAGGAAATGGGTATAGAGTGTACCGTTATCGCAACGGGAGGTATTGCCGCTGAGATAGTACCCTCTTGCCGCCACGATATAATCCTCAGGGACGACCTTATGCTTCAGGGACTTAAAATAATCTACGATAAAAACAGATAAACAGGGTGGACAAAAGCCGCGTAAATCTGCATGAAGCAAAAACTTCGCCTCAAAACAGCAATCATAACTTTCACCGTTAACAGCCCTTGCTGTTAATATAAATTAAGCGTCTCACTGTAATTAACAGGAGACAGCAGGAGGAATTTTTATGACAAAACGTTCGACCGTCAACCCCAAGGTTATTGAATTCACAATGACCGCTTTCCTTGCGACATTGATAATTCTCATGACCTTCACGCCCATCGGCTACATCCCCATAGGCCCCTTAAAGCTCACGCTTCTCACCCTGCCGGTTGCAGTAGGAAGTATTGTTTTAAGCTGGAGAGCCGGCCTTATTCTCGGCGGTGTATTCGGTATTTCAAGCTTCATCACCTGTTTCGGTTTGGATGCTTTCGGTGCTGCGCTTTTGGCGGTTAACCCCTTTTTAACCGCAGTTACATGTATTGTGCCCCGACTTCTCTGCGGACTGCTCCCTGCCTTGCTCTTTAGGCTTATCAGCAAAGGCGGCATTTGCAGACTTTGGGTCGCAACCCCAATTTGCGGCGCAGCCGTTGCAGTTACAAATACAGTTCTCTTCCTCTTTACAATGTGGCTGTGCTTCAGCTCCACGCTTTTAGAGCTTGTCGGCACAAACGACCTGCTCACCATTTTCGGACTTTTTGCCGGTACAAACGGTCTTATTGAAATCGCAGTCAACATAGTAGTAGGCACCGCAATCTGCAAGCCTCTGCTTAACCTTAAAAAACGACTTTTATGAGTAACGCCTTTGACTTTATAATTTTAGAAAACGTAGACTCAACCAACTCCTATCTCAAGGAAAAAATAAGGGCAGGCGAAATTATCACCGACACGGCGGTTTTGGCACTTTCTCAAAACAGCGGCAAAGGTCGGCTTTTAAGAAAATGGTACTCTGAGAAGGGGAAATCTCTCACCCTGAGCATAGCCCTCAAAGGCCCTCTCTCCCCCGCCTCGACCCTTCTTTGCGCTTTGGCTGTTCACGATGCTTTGTCGAGTATCTCGGGAGACATAAATCTGCAGATTAAATGGCCTAACGACCTTGTTCATAAAAACAAAAAACTCTGCGGAATACTTACCGAGAGAGTCTCCTACTTCACGGTTTTCGGCATAGGTATCAACGTGAACAACGACGCCTTTCCCGAGGAAATCACCCACAAGGCCACCTCGCTTTTTATGCTCACCGAGAGATTTTTCGACATAGAAGCACTCTCCCGAAAAATTGCACAGAGCGTCAAAAACACCCTTATAAAATACGACTTTACGCTCACCGAGGAAAGTCGGAATAAATATAAAAATCTATGCGTAAATTTAGGCAGAGAGGTACAGTTCGGCGACCCTCTTAAAAAAGGAATTGCCGAGGATATCTCACCTGAGGGTGAGCTTATAGTACATACCTGTTCAGGCTACGAAAAAGTGTCCTTCGGGGACGTTTTTGTAAGCGGAATATATTAATTCGGAGGTAAACATGAGCTTTAGAGAAATTGACATCAAAAACGAAAATCTAAACCCTTTCGAGAAAATCGGCAGGGAATGGATGCTTATTACCGCAGGCAGCGAGGAAAAATTTAACACTATGACAGCCTCTTGGGGCGGTTTAGGTGTGCTTTGGAACAAGAACGTTGCCTTTACCTTTATTCGCCCCTCGCGTTACACCTTTGAGTTTACCGAAAGAGAGGATTTTTTCTCCCTCTGCTTTTTCCCCGAAGGCTACAAAAAAGAGCTGACCTACTGCGGAAGAAATTCCGGCCGCGACGTTGACAAGGTTAAGGAAACAGGTCTTACTCCTATATTTATGGAGGGTGTTCCCTATTTTGAGGAAGCCTCTATGGTGCTTATTTGCAAGAAGCTCTACTCTCAGCCTATGGGCAAAGAATATGTCTGTGACAATGAGGCAGTATTCCCCAATTACGGCGAGAACGAACCCTACCACACCCTCTATGTGGGCGAGATAGTCAAGGCTTTTGTCCGAGAGTAATTTTTGGTAAGTCAAAACAAACTTAACAGTTAAAAGCAAAGCTAACAGACACCATAAAAACGGCAGCGACTTTTACAGTCACTGCCGTTTCATTTATCTTGTAATCACGATTTTCTGCCCTTGGCAAAGCATCTGGAAATAACCAAAATCGCCGCAATAAACAGGAGATAGCTTATGTTATAGTCGCAGATTTTGATTGTCTGAGAGATAAAATACATATTTGATAGAGGTGCTACAAAAACGGAAAGTCCGCCTAAAAGGGCGAAAACTCCGGTTATAATATTAATCACTCTGCCGGCGCCCCTTGTCATTCTGCCAGCTCTTGAAAGCTGAGAAAGAGAAAGAATTATGAGCCAAACACCCAAAACAACCGATATGGAAACGGTGAAAAAGCTCACGGAGAAAGAGGGTACTACGAAGGAAATTCCCAATAAAACAGAGCAGACCCCCTCAAAGATAAGCCAGCCGCTGCCCGAAACCTTAACTCCTGCGGTAAATGCCGCCAAGAAGCTGATTACGCCGAAAAGTATAAGGGAAATTCCGCAGGCGACGTTTTGACTCATAACCGAGGTTAGTCCCGGAATTACATTCCAGAGAGCCGCCAAGGTGAGAAAAACGGCGCCGACTATCCAAAATATATTAATTTTCTTCTTTGTTTTCCTCCTGCTTTTTCCTTTCTGTATCTTCAAAAATCAAGTGGGGATAGGGCTTTTTCCTCTTTGAAATAACAGTAAGAAAAGCCCACAAAAGCGCAGTAAATACTACTGCTAAGGAGCAGATAAAAGCTATGTAAATATCAGCGGATAAGTTCTCGCCCGCTATACTCATGCGGTTTTCTCCGGCAAGCTCGGAAAGTCTTGTCTTATGAGAAAGGGTCTGCTGAAGCTCGCTGTCGGGCTGAGCATTTTC
>JAQXHW010000011.1 GCA_029007475.1 Oscillospiraceae bacterium
TGTTGCGAATACCCTCGTCACGAAGCCTTTTGTCAACAGCAGCCAAAGCAAGCTCAACGGGAATACCTACATTATCACGGATTCTTGTGGGTGCGGCGCCTGTACCGCCTCTGAATCCGTCGATAGCAATAATATCGGCACCGCTGCGGGCAATTCCGCTGGCGATTGCGGCAATATTGTGGACTGCAGCAACCTTGACAATAACGGGCTTTGTGTATTCGGTTGCTTCCTTTAAGGAGTAAACAAGCTGTCTTAAATCCTCAATAGAGTAAATATCATGATGTGGAGCAGGAGAAATTGCATCGCTGCCCTCGGGAATCATACGGGTACGGGAAACATCGCCCACGATTTTTGTTCCCGGAAGATGTCCGCCGATACCGGGCTTTGCTCCCTGTCCCATTTTTATTTCAACGGCGGCGCCGGCTTTCAGATAACCCTCGTGAACACCGAAACGGCCTGAGGCAACCTGAACTATGGTGTTTTCTCCGTAGACATAGAAGTCCTCGTGAAGACCACCCTCGCCGGTATTGTAAAAGATACCGAGCTCCTCGGCGGCTGTTGCAAGGGACTTGTGCGCGTTATAGCTGATAGAGCCGTAGCTCATAGCCGAAAACATTACCGGCATGGAAAGCTCAAGCTGAGGGGATAGGTTAAATTTGATTTTACCGTCCTCACCGCGTTCGATTTTACCGGGCTTTTTGCCGAGGAACACCTTTGTTTCCATGGGCTCGCGCAGAGGGTCGATAGAGGGGTTGGTGACCTGCGAAGCGTTAATCAAAATCCTGTCCCAATAAACAGGAAAAGGCTTTGGGTTGCCCATGGAGGACAAAAGCACACCGCCGGAGTTAGCCTGCTTATATATTTCTTTGATTGTATCGTCCTGCCAGTTGGCGTTTTCTCTGAAAGCACAGTTGCTTTTGACAATTTTAAGCGCTCTTGTGGGGCAGAGTGAAACACAGCGCTGACAGTCTACACACTTGGTTTCATCAGAAAGCATCAGTCCCGAGTCACTGTCATAGGCATGCACTTCGTTTGCACACTGTCTTTCGCATACGCGGCAGGCAATACATCTGCTTTCGTTTCTGACTACTTCAAATTCGGGATAAAACAGCATAGCCACTAAAATGCACCTTCCTTTACTTTGATAATTACAGGCTCGCCGCCTGCCGGAGCATAAATATTTTCCGCGTTTGGCTCCATAACACGAATTGCCGCTTCTTCACTTGCGATAAATACTTTATCGTCCTTTTCGCCGACAACCATGGAACGGAGCTTTAAGCGATCGTTGAGCGCCATAAGTCCGCCGTTAAAGCCGAACACAATGGAGAAAGGTCCGGTAATGAGCAAGCTCGGAAATACGGTACGCAGGAACTCATGCTTTTGTTTGTCGTAGGAATCGGTTTTATTCTCTATTGTACTCCAAAACGGGGCGGCAATAACACTTGCGGCTTCATCCAGAGTGAGCTTCTGCACACGAATCAGATAATCCATAATGTAGGTTATAACCTCCGTATCTGTCTGCAGAGTACACTTGTATCCAAACATTTCGATAAAACGGCGGTTTGCGTCATAAGAGGAAATCTCACCGTTATGGACAATAGAGTAGTCAAGCAGGGTAAACGGATGAGCACCGCCCCACCAGCCCGGTGTGTTAGTTGGATATCTGCCGTGAGCCGTCCAGGAATAGCCCTCGTATTCATCCAATTTATAAAACACACCGACATCCTCAGGAAAGCCTACCGCCTTGAATGCACCCATATTCTTGCCGCTTGAAAAAACATAAGAACCGGGCATTTCACAGTTGATTTTCATAACCGTTCTCGCAACATATTCCGTTTCGTCAAGCTGAAGATTGTTTAGCTGTGACTGTAAAGGAGCTACAAAGTAGCGCCAAATAACCGGCTCATCGGTAATAGCCGGGATTTTTCTTGTGGGGATAATCTCGCTTTTAACGATTTCGAAGCGCTCCTTTAGGAATACCTCGCAGTTCTTTCGGGAAGCCCTGTCGTTAAAAAACATATGTAAAGCATAGAATTCCTTATACTCGGGATAAATACCGTATGCGGCAAAGCCTCCGCCGAGACCGTTGGAACGGTCGTGCATGGGCTTCATAGACTCGACAATCTTTTCGCCGGTCATTCGGTTTCCGTCTTTGGATATTACGGCGGCAATCGCGCAGCCGGAGGGGATTCTTACCTGACCTTCAATACTGTTCATAAAGATAGTCACCTTTCCTTGATTAAGCACAGCCGCAACCCTAAATTCGCTTTATTACGGATATTAAAGCGTAGGCTGTGTATCAAAAAATAATAAAGGCGTTCATTTCGGTACAGGAGCTTTTCTGTACTAAAATGAACGCCTTTG
>JAQXHW010000012.1 GCA_029007475.1 Oscillospiraceae bacterium
CTGCATGGAGCGCAGCACAGCTTAATCTGAAAATTCAGGCAGGGTCTGCCCTTTCCAAAATCCTCGGGAAACTTTCTCTTGCAGGTGGGCAGCATAAAAACACTGTTAGCTTCCTTAACTGCCTGCTTTACATAATAGCCTGAATTATAGGGGCCGATATAGGTTGCGCCATCGTCATTTTTCTGCAAAGCGCAGGTAATGCGCCGCCATTTTTCATCTGACACACGTATATAACAGTAACCCTTGTCATCTTTTAGTAAAATATTGTACTTAGGAGCATGGAGCTTAATAAGACTGCATTCAAGGATAAGCGCCTCAAACTCGCTGCCTGTGATAATATACTCGAAATCCTCAACCTGAGAAACCATGCGTCTCACTTTTTCGGCATGGTTGTTCTGAGAGCCAAAATACTGACTCACGCGGTTTTTCAGCTTCTTGGCTTTTCCTATATATATTATTTCCCCGCTTTTGTTTTTCATTATATATACGCCCGGCTCTAAAGGCAATGCCATAGCTTTTTTGCGGAGTTCTTTGATTTTTTCGCTCAACAGCTCCACCTCCTCTGATTAATCTGATAAAAAACAAAGGGCGGAGAAAACTCCGCCCTATACCTTCAAAGTCTATTACTCGGAAAAACCGGACTCAACCAAGGAAACAAGACCCTCAACTGCATTTGTCTCGTCAGGACCGTCAGCGAAAATCTTGATGGTTGTACCACCGAGGATACCCAGGGAAAGAACACCCAAAAGGCTCTTAGCGTTAACTCTTCTTTCGTCTTTCTCTACCCAAATTGTAGATTTGAACTCATTAGCCTTCTGAATGAAGAAAGTTGCGGGACGAGCGTGCAAACCTGTTTTATTCTGAACTAAAACATCCTTACCGTACATGGAATAACCCTCTCTTATCTAATAGATATGATTCTTAGAATTCCGCCTACATACACCTTGAGGCAGTTTAGTAATCAATCATTTTTTTGTTATTATATCCACAAATTTCAGGCAGGTCAACACAATAAAAACATTTTTGTTTTGATACACTATTGTGACAAAAATCGGGCTGGATTTCTTGTGCAAAATAACAACATGATTTTTGTGTCAAAACCTCCTTGGGAACTGCACTTTTACTCAACTGAGGAGTTTTCCTGAAGCTCCCTCAAGAAAGCCGTCTCTTTTTTGGATAGAACTGCGTCCTTAAGGATATCCGGTCGCCGCTCTAAAGTTACCTTTATTGCCTGTTCCCTTCGCCATTTTTCAATATTTGCGTGGTGACCGCTCATAAGAACCTCGGGCACCTTCTCCTCACGCCATACCTCAGGACGGGTATATTGGGGATACTCAAGAAGTCCCGAAAAATGACTTTCAAGCTCAAAGCACTCATCGCTTGAAAGCACACCGGGAAGCATCCTTGAAAGACTGTCCGCCAAAACCAAGGCAGGAAGCTCTCCCCCGGTGAGGACATAATCACCGATAGACAATTCCTCGTCAATATACATATCAAGAACTCTCGGGTCAACACCCTCGTAGTGTCCGCAGAGAATACATATATTATCAAAAGTCTCAGCCATGGCTTTTACTTTCTGCTGAGTAACTACCTCACCCTTAGGCGACATATAGATAAAATGAGGCTTTTGTCCAAGCTCCTCACAGATGCTCTCAAAGCACAGAGCAATAGGCTCAGCCATCATTAGCATACCCATACCGCCGCCGTAGGGTGCATCGTCAACCCTCCTGTGTTTATCGAAGGCAAAATCGCGGAGCTGGTGACACACTATCTCCACCTTGCCGGAGTTTCTCGCTCTTCCGATAATGCTCTCTGAAAGCACCGACTCACACATTTCGGGAAACAGAGTTATTATGTCAATTCTCATCGTCAAATATACCTTTCATAGGCTCTATCAGCACAAAGCCGTCCTCAGGCTTTACCTCTTTCACAACAGAAGGAATAACAGGCACATAGTATGCCTTGCCCTCTTGATTTTTTACCTCATAGACGTCGTTGGCACCGGTTTTAAGTACATCGCTGATATTGCCGTAGACCTCGTCGGTGTTAATATCCCGCACCTCAAGGCCCAGTAAATCCTGAATGAAATAACTGCCCTTTTCCAGCTTTGCGTCTTTTCTGTTCATATACAGAATTTTGCCGCGGAGCAAATCTGCCGTCTCAACGGTTTCAACTCCCTTAATTTTAACAAGGGCAATATTCTTATGGGGTCTTGCTTTGATGCTCAGTTTTTCATTTCCCCTGTCAAAATAAAGGGTCTTAAAGCCTGCGATAAACTCCGGCGAGTCACACCAGCACTCAACCCTCAGTTCGCCCTGAATTCCGTGAGTGCCTACTATTTTTCCGATTTCAAGATATTCTTTAAGCATTTTAACCTCGATTATTTTTTCTTTTTTCTATATATGCTTTTTCTTTCTCTTTTTTTCGTAGACTGTGGAAATCACAAAGATTCCGCCGATTACAACCACACAGGAAGCTACGATTATAATGACGGTAACCCAAGTATTCTCGATTTTCACAGGAGAGGTCTCCTCCTCTGTCTCCTTAAACGTACAGGTTTCTGCCTTTGGAAGCTCATCGGGAGTTGCAAACTTTGAGGGAGGAAGAAGCTTTATACCTCTCTGCTCACAGAATTTTGCGGCTACCAATTCCCCACCCTCCTCGGTTTGGGTTTCCGAATAAACCACAAAATCCTTATCGACTGCAACGGTCTTATTTTCGGTATCCTCATAACATCCGAAAGCATACTCGCCCATAAGATATAGGGATGAGGGCAGACTCACGCTTTTGAGCTTGGGACACTCGTAAAAAGCAAAGTTTCCGATTATCTCAACAGTATCCGGAATATCAACGTATGTTAGATTTTCGTTATAGGCAAAGGCATTGGCGCTTATGCTAAGCACACCCTTGGGAATAACAACCTGAGAAGCCGTGCCTAAGTACTTGTAGAAAACTCGGCCGCCGAGAATAATTGAGGTGTTATCGGTGAATTTATCAATCCATCTTGTGCCGTCAAAGGCAAAGGCGCCTACATAATCTAAGTTTGCGGGAATATTGATGTTTCTAAGATTTTTGCAGCTTTCAAAGGCTGCGTCGGAAATCTCATATACCGTGTCGGGAAGTTCTACCTCCACAAGGGACGAACAGCCCTGGAAGGCTCTTGCACCTATGGTCTCAAGGTACTCGGGCAGCTTGATGTTGGTCACAAAATCCTTGTACCAAAAAGCCTCGTCATCAATGCCCACAACCACCTTATCGTCAATGGTGTTTGGAATAAAGACCTCGGCCATTTCACCTGTGTACCCGGTAATATATACGCCCTCGTCAGCCACTCGGTAGCTAAAAGCTCCGTAGGTTTTATCCTCGGCAAGGACACCTGCCGTACCAAAGCTCAGGAGGCTTATGAGCATTAAAAGAAAAAGCAGCAAAGATACCGCTTTCTTAGATTTATTCTTGATAGTCATAGGAACACCTCATCTCAGTATAAAAGTATATACAAACTGCGCTGTATTGTCAAACAAAAAGAAAAGAGGACACAAAGCAAAACTTCGTGTCCACTCATAGCTTTTCTCTTTAATCAGTCAATCTCAACCTGTACCTTAACATCCTTGCGGATAGCGGCACTTCTTGCAACTGTACGGATAGCCTTGGCAATTCTGCCCTGCTTTCCGATAATTCTGCCCATGTCGTCCTCTGCAACGTGGATGTGATAAACAGTAGTGCCGTCCTCCAAAGGCTCGTCGGCGGTAACTGATACTTCTTCGGGAGCCTCAACGAGACCCTTTGCAATAATTGTAAGTAAGTCTTTCATTATTTCACCTAAAAATTAGATAATGTTGTTCTTCTTGAAAAGAGCCTTAACCTTATCTGTGGGCTGTGCTCCCTTAGCCATCCAATTCTTAGCTGCCTCAGCGTCAACCTTTACCTCAGCAGGCTCAGCAAGGGGATTGTAGGTACCGATTTCCTCAATGAAACGGCCGTCTCTGGGATAACGGGAGTCTGCAACAACGATGCGGTAGAAGGGGTTTTTCTTTGCGCCCATTCTGCGAAGTCTGATTTTAACCATGGTAATTTCCTCCAATAAATAAAATATAAAGTATATAATTATAAGCCTTTTTCGAAAACTGTGTTTCGACTTATTTGGCAATATAACCCTAAATTAGAAGCCGCCGAAACCGTCCATTCCGCCGGGAGGCATCATACCGCCCAATCCGGGGAGATTTCTGCGTTTTTTACCGCCTTTTTTGCCCTTAGAGTTCATCTGCTTCATTAGCTTCTGCATCTGCTCAAGCTGCTTAATAATGCGGTTTACTTCCTCAACCGAACGACCTGAACCTGCGGCAATTCTGCGTTTTCTTGAGGGGTTCATAAGCGCGGGGTTTGCGCGCTCAGCTTCGGTCATGGAAAGTATGATTGCTCGGCACCAATCAATCTGTCGCTCGTCGATGTTTGCCTCGTCAAGCTGTTTTTGATTCATGCCGGGAATCTTTGAAAGAATACCCTTTAAGGGGCCTAACTTCTGAATTTGGTCAAACTGAGCAAGCAGGTCGTTGAAGTCCATTTTGTTCTGGAGCATCTTATTTGCAAGCTCCTCAGCTTTCTTCTGGTCAAGCTTGCTTTCGGCTTCTTCGATAAGGGTGAGCACGTCGCCCATGCCTAAGATACGGCTTGCCATTCTGTCGGGGTGAAAAACTTCGATGTCAGAGAGCTTTTCGCCTGTACCGGAGAATTTAATAGGCTTGCCTGTAACTGCTTTAACCGAAAGTGCGGCACCGCCTCGGGTATCGCCGTCAAGCTTTGTAAGAATTACACCCGTGATATCCAAGAGGTCATTAAAGGACTTTGCAACATTAACGGCATCCTGACCGGTCATGGAGTCTATAACAAGGAGAATTTCGGCGGGATTAACCTCGGTCTTGACTCTTTTCAGCTCATCCATAAGCTCCTCATCAATATGGAGTCGGCCGGCGGTATCGAGAATTACGATATCGTTGCCGTAGTCCTTAGCCTGACGGATAGCTGCGTTTGCAATTTTAACCGGGTCCTCCTTGCCCATTTCAAAAACAGGCACATCTACGGACTTGCCCACAACCTTTAGCTGCTCGATAGCAGCAGGACGGTAGATATCACAGGCAACCAAGAGAGGTCTGTGATTTTGAGCCTTCAGCATTTTTGCCAGCTTACCTGCGTGGGTAGTTTT
>JAQXHW010000013.1 GCA_029007475.1 Oscillospiraceae bacterium
TGTGCTGAAATCCTCGGTCTTTACCGCTTTCTGCTCTCCGGTGCAGCGACTGCTCAAGAGTATCAAAAGCAGAGCGGCAATACCGATTATAACTATTATGTTTCTGCCCTTGTCGCTTGACATAACGGCTTTGATTCTTGAAATGCTTTTCTCTTCTTTACTCATATACTATACTCGGCTCAACGGCTAAACTTGAGCTTATGAGTTCCTTCACATCCTCTTCTTTTTGGTAATCATCTTTGTCCATATATATGCGGCACGCGGCAATGTATATTCCCCTTTCCTCATCTGTACCCATAACTACTTCAATATTTTTGGGTGAAATTTTTGAGGTCTTGAGCAGTTCAAAAACGTAGGCGGCAAGATAGTCCCCTGTTTCCTTAATAACCTCTTGGTTGTATCTCTCAGAAGCCTCGCCCTCAACAGAGAAAAGCTCCTCGGTGCTGTCGCTTAAATCAAGATTTCTCGCAAAATTAACCAAAGGCGAGGTAACTGCCAAAACAACAAACACACCTATAACAAGGCTTATGGTTTTCATGGTTCTTTCTCCGGGAGCGATTATCCGCACAAATGAGGCAATTATCAAAACCGCACAGAGAGTACCTGCCCAGGCATATACAGAATTCATGAAGCACCCCCTACGGTCATTATGAGTGCAGTTGAGATAATAAACAGAGCCGCAACGCACAGAATTACCGATAGAAGCATACTCAGTACGGTTGAAACACCTGTGAGCATATTACATGGGACAGAGAGATTCATAATCTCCCCTACGCTTTTCAAGATATTTACGGAGAAAATCCACGCTAAAAGCTTTAGGACTAAGGGAAGAAACACCGCCGCAACCGCAAAGATGACAAAGACTCCAACGCCGTTTTTAAGAATATTCACACTTCCCTGTACGGTTTTATAGGCTTCGGAAAGAGCCGCACCGACAACAGGCACAAAGGATGACATGGTATACCGCACAGCTCGGGTTGACACGTTATCAACTGAGGTTGAAATCAGGGTTTTGAAAGTGAGTAAAGCTGAAAAAATTGTAAAAGAAAAAGAAAGCACCCACTTTAGCGTCTTAGAAAAGGTATTAAGAATTCCCGTGAATTTCAGCTCAGGCACTACGGCTGAACAAATACCAACCCCTAAAAATACATTTAGCATGGGTACTATAAACTTTGATGAAATCTGGGCAACTACCTGTGCCGCGCCTGTCATGAGAGCATAGTAGCCGGAGCCGCTTAAAGCCTTTCCGCAGGAAATTAACACTCCCAGCATGACCGGAATAAAGGTGAGCATAACCTGTGAGGATGCATTTATCACCTCTCCTGCGGTTTTGATAAGCTGTGTTACCGGAATCACGAGCATACATGCAACACAAAGGGCGGTAACAACGGACAGCACCTCTTTGATTGCTCCTTGAGACATACTGCTCGTAAAGCCGTCAATCAAGCTGTATAGAAGCATAACGCCAAGCACCAAGCAGCAGGAGGCTATTACAGAGGAAAGCTGTTCTCCCAATATCCTCAGAACCTCTGAAATAACTGACTTAAAGCTCACATTGCTGAGAGTTCCCTCTCCGGCTTTGCCTACGCCCATAGCCGCAAGACTGTCCTTTGCATCCTTTGACAGAGAGTCGTAGATATCCTCTATTCCTAAGTCGTCGTATAGGCTTTCCTCCTCGGCATATACATTAACAGGGGCAATAAGCAGGCAGAGCATAACAAGAGAAAGTATTAATAACCGCTTCATGCTTCACCTCTTGATAAGGTTAAAGCCAAGTTTAGAAACTCCTCAAATAGAGGAAATGCCGCAATAAGCACGCAAATTCGCCCGGACATCAGCACCACAGTTGAGAGTGCATTCTGTGAGGCATCCTTACAGCAGTCGCAGGTAAATTCCGTCAGAAAGCCGATTCCCACACATTTCAAAAGCACCGTCACATACTCGCTCTTGATATTCGATACCTCGATTATCTCGTTGATACCGCTTACTGCTATGACTATATCCGACATAAGGGAAACAAGCACAACCGTGGCAGTAAAAATTGTAAGTATAAGAGAGTATTCTGCGTTTTGCCTTTTGAGAAGTACCGCGAGGACAGAGGCTACCACGCACGCGAGGCAGAGGCTCATTACATTCAAAATCCAAACACGTCCTTTATTGTATCGAAAAGGTTGCTTATCTCACCTATTATCATCATTAGCGCAACCACAAGTCCTGCTATGGTGGTAATTAAGGCCTGGTCCTCTCTGCCGCTTCGAATCAGAAGCTGATTGAGTACCGCAACAATTATTCCCACTGCGGCAATTTTGAAAATCATATCTACGTCCATAAATTCCTCACACTATAAGTAAAGTTATCGCAAAGCCTAAGGAGAACCCCAAAACACGATAGAGTCTGGATTTCGAGGCTTCCTCCTCTTTTGATATTTTAATTCTTTCAAGCACAAGCCCCGAGTATAGCTCGCAGTTATTAAGCTGACCCTCTGTATCGGTAACTCCCAAATTCCTGCCAAAGCCCTTAAGCACCTCGCGGTCCGCCTTACTAAGCCCTGAGCTTTTAGGTATAGAGTCTATTAACGAGGTCCAAAACTCCTCGGCACTTGTTTCTTCACAGGAATTATCCCTAAAAGCCGGAAAGCTGTCCCCCACTGCGCGAAACACATCTAAATTTCCAAAGCACACATTGGTTTTCATCCGGTTTATTCCCTCAAGCATACCCTGTAAGTATCGGGTTCTGCGAAATAATCTTTGAGAAAACCAGTTACCTAAAAGAGTTGCAGAAAACACCAGAATACCGCAGAGAAAAAACCTATACATTCAGAAGCTCCTCCAAAGATACCTTCTCTCTCACTACGCCTGGGTTCTCTCTGCCGTTTAAGAAAATCACCCTTGAGAACGCTCCTGTTTTGAGAATCTCCTCGGCATTTCTCCTTGAGAGTAACTCCCCACGGCTGCCGGCGTGCAGGGTTGCCACAAACTTAACTCCGCTGTTGACTCCCGACAAAATCGCTCTTATATCCTCAGAAGAGCCTATCTCGTCGCAAATAATAAACTCGGGAGACAAGCATCTCACAGCCTGTTCAACTCCCTTTTCTCTCGGATATCCGTCTAAAACATCGCAGACC
>JAQXHW010000014.1 GCA_029007475.1 Oscillospiraceae bacterium
TCCCGAGGTTAAGGTAACAGTTGAAATCCGCGACTTCGGCGCATATATCCGCGCAGGTGCCGAAAAGGGTGCCGGCGGTATTCCCGTAGGCACAGGGGGCAACGCCGCAATTCTCATAAGCGGCGGTATCGACTCCCCCGTTGCCGCCTATATGCTTGCAAAGCGAGGCGTTAAGCTCACCGCTATTCACTTTGCAAGCCCTCCCTATACCTCCGAGAGAGCCGAGGATAAGGTTCAAAGACTTCTCAAAAAAGTTGCCCGCTACGCAGGTCCTATTGAGATGATAACCGTTCCCTTTACAAGAATTCAGGAACGCATAAAGGACGAATGTGACGAGGAGCTTTTCACAATCATCATGCGCCGTATGATGATGAAGGTTTCCTCAATTATTGCAAAAAAATACGACTGCACCGCCCTTATTACAGGCGAGAGTCTCGGTCAGGTTGCAAGCCAGACCATTACCGCCATAGCCTGTACCGATGATGCCGCAGATATGCCTGTTTTCAGACCTCTTATCGGTATGGATAAAGAGGAAATCGTGCAGATTTCAAGAAAAATCGACACCTTTGATATCTCCATTGAACCCTTTGAGGACTGTTGCACAGTTTTCACACCCAAGCATCCGAGAACAAAGCCCGCGCTCAAATTTGTCCGCTATGCCGAGGAAGACGCTCACCTTGACGAGCTTATTGACGAGGCAGTTGAAAATGTTAAAGTTATAGAACTCAAGTAATTATACTAACCCTTTGGAGGAATGTATATGAGGACCGAAATCTACTCTGTCCGCTCAAGCACAGATGAAATCGAATATATCCGTACTCATTTCAAAGAGCTCACTCATGCTCTTGACGAGATTACATCTACCCATGTGCTTTTCAAAACCGAGATAGACTCCAACCCACGTAAAATCAAAAAGGAATTTATAAATTCAATTTGTGCCGATAATCCACCCGAATTCTATATTTACGCAAATGCTCTTGATACCGAGGACAGCTCCTCTTTCAGGCGGCTTTTCTCTCCCCTCATCAAGGTGTTGGAAAAGGAGCTTGTGAATGAAGTCCTGCTGTCTACTAACAAAAGCGCAGGTCAGGAGCTTGACTTGGTTGTAAGCACTATTTCCGTTGAGGGGGAATCTTTCCCCGCCTATGCTTTCAGCTTCCAAAAGAAAAAAGTCCTTGTCCTGCCCAGAATTAAATTCATAAACAGCAGCTTCAAGGATTACTTAATTAATGCCGTTACAAAGGCAAAGGAGCTTTTCAAAGCTCAGGCAGACAATCATGCTCGAGACTATATTATCTCAAATCCCGAGGAGACCGTATCGGAGGAAATTCCTCTCTCCGACGCGGCTGACAGTTTAGCTTTACCCGAGGCTGACTCAAAACCCGAAGCAGACTCAAAAGAAGCCAAAGAAGATGCAGCTCCCGATGAAGCAAAGGAAATTCCAGAAGAAAAAGCCGATAAACTCGAAGAGATAACACCGGAAAAAGCTGTTGACAGCACTTCTGAGGAAGCTTCGGAAAATCCCCCGGAGGAAAAGAAAAAGAAGGGCGCAAGAGCATTCCTCATGAGCTTTATTCCCCACAAGGGCGACAGCGTAAAGAACATTATACTCAAGATAGTTGTTCTCGTTGCAGTAGCTGCCTTTCTTGTAAGCGCCGGACTTCTGCTTAATTTCTTTGTTATTCAGCCTTATATTAACACCTCGAATATGAAAGAAATTCAGAATATCTACTACGCTTCCTACGACGAGGTTTCCACCATAATTGACGATGACGGCAACACCGTGGCAGTTTCGGGCAAAACCAAAAACTGGGACGGACTTAAGAAAATCAACAAGGAAATCGTAGGCTGGATTAAGATTGACAAAACCGTCATCGACTACCCCGTCCTTGAACACAAGGGCGACGATTCGAAAAACCAGTATTATCTTTACAGAAATTACAAGGGAGAGTACTCTGACTTCGGAAGCATATTCCTTGACTATAGATGTACTCAGGGCGTAAACAGCAAAAACGTAATTCTCCACGGTCACAATATGGGAAGCGACAAATCCATGTTTGCAACCCTCACCAAATACCCCGGCAACCCGGATTACTACAAATCTGCCCCCATTATTCACTTCGATACTCCCGAGGCAAACGGTGACTACGCTATCTTCTCGGTTATGAAGATTAATGTATCAAACGAAAACAAAGCAATCTTCAACTACCTCTTGGGCGAATTTGATTCAAGCGCTCAGTTTATGAACTTTATCTACAACATCAAGGAGCTTTCCTACTTAAATGTAAATTTACCCATTAACGAAAACGACCGTCTTCTAACCCTCTCCACCTGCTCCTACGAGGCTCAGAATATGCGCACCGTTGTGGTAGCAAGAAAAATTCGCGAGGGCGAGGACATAAGCAAGTATGTAAATAGCGCCAAGACAAAAAGCCCTGCTTACAGCATAACTTCAACCTTCTCGAAAGAGCTTGAGGCGGGAGCTGTCAAATGGTACGACGGCGAAGGAAAGCTTGAGGGCAACGAGGAACTCAGATATTTAGAGCAGGCAGATATGTACGTTGTAAAATACTTGGACGGCAACGGCAAAGCAATTTCAACACAGTATGTTCTCAAGGGTGAAGATGCTAAGGTTCCTAAAACAATCCCCAGAAAAGCCGCTTCAAACGGCTACTACTACGAATTTAAGAAATGGAGCTCAAACGGCAAAAATATCCAGAAGAACACAACCATTACACCGGTGTTTACAGAGAGAAAATTAAAGCCTGTTGCAAGCACTCCCTTCCCCACGGTAGAGATTGAGGACGACTGGGAGGAAACCATGGCACCGGTAGCACCCGACCCTGTTGAAACTACCGCCGCAACTGCCGCGACTTCTACTAACCCATAAAAATATAGCGTAGGATGTGACCTCCTTTGAAATGTGACCTGATTTTTTATCTTGCAAGACAAACCGGCTACTGTGAAAGAGCCTTAAAAAAACAGCTCTCCGAGCTTGGCATATCCCTAAACTCCGTGGGTGCCTCCACAACCCCCGAGACTTTGGGCGAAAAGCTCTGTGAGTCCTTCTCAAGATGCAACTTGGTTTTTATAATCGGCGGTCTCGGCTTCAGCGGCCCAAAGGGTCTCTCTGAAGTGCTTTCAAAGGCAATATCTTCTACAAAGGTTACCTCCGAGAATGTTCGAAAGCTCAAAAATCAGTCAGGCAAGCAATACGGCTATCTAATCCGCTGCGGCAGACAGACTATTGTTGCCTTTCCCGATAAACCTCGGGAGCTTACCGAGATGTTTTCACCTGAGCTCTCCGAGTACCTGAAAATCACCTATAATCTTTAATTATCAAAGACAAAACGGGCTGTCGCAAATTTTATCATTTGCGGCAGCCCCTTTTTTACTGTCATATTCTTTTGAGATTTCAGTAAACCTTGTTGGAGTTTATCCGAAATTACTTATTTTGTGCCGAAAAGTCGGTCGCCTGCATCACCGAGACCCGGTAAAATGTATCCGTTCTCGTTAAGGCATCTATCGAGAGTTGAAACATAGATTTCAACATCGGGATGTTCTTCGGCAACACGGGTTACGCCCTCGGGAGCACCGATAACAGCCATAAACTTAATGTTGGTACATCCGCGTTTCTTCAGCAGAGCGATAGCGTCGCAGGCACTGCCGCCGGTAGCGAGCATCGGGTCAATCACAAGCACCAGCTTATCCTCAATACCCTCGGGCAATTTGCAATAGTATTCGTATGGCTCTAAGGTTTCCTCATTTCTGCAAAGACCGATATGGCCGACTCTTGCCGAGGGGAAAAGAACGTGAACGCCGTTTACCATTCCGAGACCGGCTCTCAAAATAGGCACGATTGCGATTGCGTTATCCTTAACCATACTCTGATTACAAACCTCGAGAGGAGTTTTAACCTGACACTCGGTTGTGGGAACTCCCGTCCTTAAACACTCAAAGGTCATAAGAGTAGTAATTTCCTCAATAAGCTCGCGGAACTCCTTCATGCTTGTCTTTTCATTTCGAAGGATTGCGATTTTGTGATTAATAAGGGGATGATTGAAAATTGTTACATTATCATAGTTTTTCATTTTTGTTCTTATCCTCCGGTTCTTTACCTAATTTGCCTTTTTCAATTTTGGTGAGAACGACATTTGTTACAATTCCGATAATCAGTGCTGTCGCGATAGAGGTTATGGTAATAACACCGGTAATCTCTCCTGTTTCGGCTATTGCGTAGGGGATTTGGATTGAAAGACCGCCGATACCCGAAATAAGAATAGAGGCAACAACAAACAGGTTTTTATTATTCTCAAGGTCAACGTTCTTAAACATCTTAAGACCCGATACAGCAATAAATCCGTAAAGTGTAAGGCATACACCTCCCATTACGCAGGAGGGAATTGTCTGAAGAAGTGCCATTATGGGGCTTACAAAGGAAAGACCGATACACATAATGGCGGCGGTGGTAATGGTTGCAATAGAAGCATTTTTAGTAATAGCAACGCAGCCAACGGATTCACCGTATGTTGTGTTGGGACAAATACCGAAAACAGTACCTGCAAAGGAACCTACGCCGTCACCCATAAGAGTTTTTGAAAGGCCGGGCTCTTTAATAAGGTCTCTGCCGATAACACTTGAAAGGTTTTTGTGGTCTGCAATATGCTCTGCAAAAACAACCATGGCCACAGGCAGGAATGCGATAACGATTTCAACTACTCCGCTGAGATTGATCATACCGGCGTTCTCGTTAGCTGCAAGAATTTCAGCGGACATGTTGCCTGTGAACAATTCCTTAACAGCTTCAATAAGTGCAAAGCTGGGATAATTAATGAAAGCACTAAAGCCCTTAAAGGAGCCGTCTGCCGCAACAAAATTGTCGATTAAGGGACGGAAGTTAATTATCATAAGATAATCGTTGCTTGTTGCCATACCGATAAATGTGAAAACCGCCGCAACGACATAGCCTGAAGCAATACCTAAAACAAAGGGTATAAGGCGTGCCATTCTAACTCGCTTCTGTGTTGCACAGATAACAATAACGAAAAATGCCACCAAGCCGCATAAGAGCGAAACTAAGTTATAGGATGAGTACATCTGGGAGGAGTTTGCACGGACTATATCCCCCATTGCAGAGCCTGCAAGAGAAAGACCGATAAGAGCAACCGTTGGGCCGATAATTACTGTGGGCATGAGCTTATCTACCCATGCGGTACCTACAAAGTGAATAACCAAAGCGATTGCCACATAAACAAGAGCAGCAATAAGCGAGCCAAAGATAATGCCGCAATAGCCGTATGCTAAGGCTACTCCAAGGGAGCTGAGAAACGCAAATGAGCTGCCCAGAAATACAGGGCTTTTGAATTTGGTAAACACCTGGTATACCAATGTACCGATACCTGCGCCCAAAACGGCGGCAGGAATTTGAGTCGGCAAGCCAATAATTGTGGGAACTGCGATTGTAGCCGCAAGAATTGCAAGCACCTGCTGCAATGCGAAAATAAGCATTTGCCCGAATTTAGGCCTGTCTTCAATGTCATAAATCAATTTTTTCTCCATCAAAACCTCTCCTCATTGTTTTTTCGTTCCTATTATATTTCATCTTTCGCCAATTTGCAAACATTTTTACTAAACTCTGACATTTTTTCTGCTAAATTATCAAAATAACCGATAAATTAAGCTTTAACTTTAGCGTTAAAATTTTCTTAATACAAAATTCACCATTAGTTGACAAAAGTTAAAAATTGCAATATACTTTTATTGCATATATTGCGATGCAATAAATAATAAAAGGAGATGCAATTTCATGTTAGAAAAACTATTCAAGCTAAAAGCGAATGGCACAAATGTGAAAACGGAAATAATTGCCGGTGTTACAACATTCCTTGCAATGGCGTATATCCTCGCAGTTAACCCCGCATATTTGGGCCAAATCAACGGTGCAACAGCAGGTGCGATTTTTACCGGTACGGCAATTTCGGCTGCTATTGCAACTCTCTGTATGGCATTCTTTGCAAACTACCCCATTGCCCTGGCTTCAGGTATGGGACTTAATGCATTCTTTGCATTTACCGTTTGCGGTGCAATGGGAATTCCCTATTCCGTAGCACTTACCGCCGTTTTAGTAGAAGGTTTAATTTTCATAGTTCTTTCCTTATTCAAATTCAGAGAAGCTCTTGTTAACCAGATTCCCCAAAACCTTAAATTCGGTATTACCGCCGGTATCGGCTTGTTCATTACAATCATCGCCCTTATTAATTCCGGCTTTGTTGTAGACCATCCCGATACCTTAATTTCAATCGGTACTTTCAGCAGACCCGAATTCATTCTCTCTATTGTCGGTTTATTAATCATCGGCGTATTACATCACTTCAAAGTTCCCGGAGATATCCTTTTAGGTATCCTCGCAACTTGGGGCTTAGGTATTGTGGCTCAGCTTTGCGGTTGGTATGTTGTTAACCCCGAAATCGAAGCTTATTCACTTATTCCCACATTCTCCGGATTTTCCATCGAAGCTCCCATAATGTTTAACTTCGACTTCGCATACATCGGAAGCCACATTTCAACCTTCATTATCGTTGTGTTCACCTTCCTTTTCACTGATATTTTCGATACCGTCGGTACATTAATCGGCGTTGCAGAAAAAGGAAACCTCCTCAACGAGAAGGGCGAGCTTCCCAGAGCAAAGGGCGCATTACTCGCAGACGCTGTCGGTACCTGCGCAGGCGCATCCTTAGGTGTTCCCACAGTTACCAGCTATGTTGAATCAAGCGCAGGCGTTTCCGCCGGCGGCAGAACAGGTCTTTCTTCTGTTGTAACCGCAGGATTATTCTTAGTTTCATTAGTTCTTTCACCCGTATTCTTGGCAATCCCCAAATTTGCAACAACTCCTGCAATGCTCTTTGTTGGACTTATGATGCTTAGCTCCGTTAAGAAGATGAAGTTTGACGGCGACATCGCAGATGTTATCGGCGGTTTCTTAGCAATCGTTATTATGCCTTTCACATACTCCATTTCAAACGGTATTATGTTTGGTATGCTCTCTTGGACAATCCTCAAGGTTTGCACCGGCAAGATCAGAGATGTTAAGCCTGTAATGTGGATTTCCACCGGATTGTTTGTTATCTACTTTGTACTTAAGTTTATAGGCATCATGTAATTCAAAACAGATTGATATACACAAAACCCGAACAATGCGAAAAGCGTTGTTCGGGTTTTAATTATGTTTTCAGAGCTTTCAAAAAGCTCTTATTATTTACTCGCCTTAATCTTCTGCGTCAAGATTCAATTCGGCAATATAGGGCAGCTCTCGGTATTTCTCGTTGAAATCCAAACCGTAGCCAACAATAAACTTGTCCTCGATAGTGAAGCCTAAATAGTCGATATTCACAGGCAAAACTCTTCTTGAGGGTTTATCAAGCAAGGCACAGAGCTTTACTGAAGCGGGATTTTGCTTTTCTATCTCCTTGAGGAAATAGTTGAGGGTCTTGCCGCTGTCGATAATATCCTCAATAATCAAAACGTGCTTGTTTTCGATATCGGTGGTAATTTTACAGATTGACTCAATATTTCCGCTTGTTGTTCCGCTCTTATAGCTGGAAAGTCTTGCAAAATCAATACTGAAGGATAAATCCATTTTTTTGGTAATATCCGAGAAAAAGTAAACCGAGCCTTTCAGCATACATACAATAACAGGCTCTATACCCTTATAGTCGGCAGAAATCTCCTTTGCAAGCTCTTCAACTCTGCGGCTGATTTGTTCTTCGCTTAATAATACATCAAATTTACCCATTTTTTTACTCCCATTATTTTATTACTAAACATTATAATACACACTTCGTCAAAAAACAATAAGAAAGTTATTAAAAAATTACGATAGTGATAAATATTGACCCTGCTATGCCAAGGCTCAATACATTAATCCGTATAAAGGAAACACGGAGATACTTCTTTCAAAGTATCTCCGTTTCTCGGCTTTTAATAATTATTTGTAGTTATACGTGCTTACTGTCCATTTACCTGAGGAGTTTGAAACAAGGTAGAAGCCTATTCCGTCCTCAACTCCTGAGGTAATATCCACGGTCTGCTCGCCGTTTCCGTTATTGAAAATTATATTTGGGAAGGATTTATCAATAGTAATGCAGTAAACCTGTTCGCCCATATCATTCTCTCCAACGTAGGTCATTGCCTCGCCGGGCCAGTCTGTGCCGGCGCCGCCCTCAATCCAGTAGTGGACGTTGACGGTTTCCCAACCCTTGTTGTTGCTGAAATAGATAGTCTTTGTGTTTGTGGGGGTATCTCCGCCGCCAAAGCCTGAGAAATCACCCTTTGTCAGCTCAAGCACTACTGTGTTATAGGTTACGTTATTCTGACTCTGTCCGTGTGCCTGAGACATATTTCTGTCGTACCAGTTAGCGGTATCGTACTTAACGGTAATCTCGTGAGCACCCTTTTTAAGCGAAAGCGTCAGATGCGTGCTAAGCTGATTACTAAAGCTCATTGCAGGGAATGTAAGAGTGCCGACCTCTGCGCCATCGACATATACTGAGCGGATAGCCGCGGTTATACCTGCAGTGGGGTCGCCCAGGTTGCTATGAAGTACAGAAAGCTCATAGGTACCGTCTACGGGCACATTCACGGTAACTGTGAGAGGTTTGGGATTTGAAGCGTTATCCACCCGGTTATTAGCATTTACTGTTATCTTTGAGCCTGGGGGGTTGTAGGAAATGGGCTTTGAAAGCTCAGACCATATACCGGTTGTCTTATCAACTGCAATTACTGAGTAACAGCCGTACTTACCTTCATCAATCTGGTAGGTGTTTCCTGTAACGTCAACATACTCGGAGCCTGTCCATACCTTGTAGGTACAGTTAGCGTCTGCCGTCCAGGTGAGAGTACCGCCTGAGTTTCTGACATTGGGAGCGGTGGGAGCCTTGGCGGTGTTCTCGTCCTTTAGATTGATTTTGTAAGAGGCGCCGCTGTCCTCAACAAAGATTTCGATTGTATATTCGCCCTCGGCATCTGCAGGGAACACGTAATCCGCAGGCTTTTCCTCACCGTTTACATAGATTGAAGATACTGTGTCACCGTCGCCAATCAGGTGCATATTAAGGGTTGCGTTTCTGTACTTATAATTTGTAACTGTGAAGGGGCCCTCCATCCAATCGGGAACATAGGGGTCGAAGGTAATACCCTCGGTTGTATACTCCATACCGTAAAGAACTCTGAAATAACCTGCCATAGTAGCGGCTATTGACCAAAGCTGCTGAGTGGAGTGTAAGCCCTTGCCCGTTTCGTAGTCGATAACCTCATAGTTTGTAAGGCAGCCAGCTGCACCGCGAACGCAGGAGTTCCAAATTTCCTCAGCAAGCAAATTGTTTTCGTTTTTATTGTTTACAGCGCCAATCATAAGAATTGCTTCCCATCCGGGCCATACGCCGCTGTCGTGATATTTATAATCCGTCCAACGCTGTGCGTTTTTCTGAGGATAAACCGTGTTTGCACCAAAGTTTACTAAGGTATAGTTCTCCATAATGGAGTTAATCATTTCATCACTGCCGATGTTGTACCATACCGCGTAGCCGTTGCCTAAAACGTCCTGCTTATATGAGAGGGGCGAGCCCATGAACTCAGGATATTCCCAAGATGCGTAGGTACCTAAATCCTCGCTCCAGAGTCTTTCTGTAATAGCCTTTTCAAGCTCTGCGGCTAAATCTGCCCAAGCCTTGCTCTCTTTCTCACCCTTGCCTAAAATATCGGCTGACTGTGAAAGAATCTTCATTGCCTGGCAGAAAATGATATTTGTTGAGGTTGCCTTGCTCTCGGCAATATTGACGATACCGTTTTGGTCGTCCTCGCCTGTCCAGTCGCCGTAGGTCTTGTCTCTGTGGTCAAGACCGCAGGTTTCGCCCTTAAATAGACCCGATACCTCGTCATAAACTACCTCGTAGTCCTGCTTAATAGTATTAGAGGCTACGTTGTAGAAATATTCAAGAGTTTCCTTGTTACCGTCGGCAAGATAGGTTTCCCAAACGGCAAGCATCATAATCATTCTGTCGGTGGAAACAGGATAGGAGCCGCCGGTACCTGTATCCTCCTCGAAGGTCAGGTTGCCGTCTTTGCCTACGACCTTAGCTTTTGCGCAGTTTGTTGAAATCTCGGGGAACAACCAGGAGAGAATGTACTGCATGGAGATAGCCGTATCACGGGTCCAAACCTTTTGCCAGTTAGTACCCGTGTAGAATACATCCCCGAAGGCGGGGTCTGTATTAATGCTCTTGTAAATTTCCTCCATGGTCAGGTTATATGCTGCCTCGGCAAGAGGAGTGTTGGGAGCATAGAAGGAGGGAGAGCCTGAAATATCCTCGGTTAAGGTCCACTCTCTGTCGGAGCCTGTCTCGCTTGACAGAATGTGAGTACCGGTGTTTGCAACAACTCTCGAGTCATTCTCGGTAAGGCCGTTCGCAAAAAGCTCATAATCGTAAGCGGAGCTTACGTTTACGGAAGCACCCTTGTAGGCCGTGTTGCCCTCCGCCATAATCATATTTATCTCTGCTTCTGCGGGGAATTCAAAGAAGAATCCGAAAGAATAAAGGTCATCAAAACTAAAGGTTGTAACGCTCTGTGCGTCGTTCTGAGAGGATGTGCCCTTAAGCTCAACTGATTTTCCGGAAGCAGTTGTAAGCGTCATGGTTGCGGGAACTGCGCCCGTAGTGCTTACAAAGGAAACCTTGTTAAGCGTAACCTCTGTGTCAAAGCCTAATCCGAATTTATCGGCGGCTAAGGTAAAGTAGGGATACTCGGCGGCTTTCTGCCAACCCTCATGGGTGGTTACATAGCCCTCAAGGGAGATATCCTTAAAGGTAGTTTCTGTGTTCTTCTTTCCTAAGATTTCAAGGGAAATATCCTCGGCGGTTTCAGCCTTTACCCAAAGTACCGTATGGGCTTTCGAGAGCTTAACCGTCTTTCTCACGTTAGCCTTAATATCGGTAACGGCAGTCTTTGTACCGTCGCTTAAAATAATATCAAGGGAGGCTATATCTTTTTTGGATGTGACGCCAAGCTCGGTAATAATAAACTCCGTTTTGAAACGGGTAACAAGGCTATCCTCCTGAATTTCATATCCCATTTTCTCAACATTGGGAATATACTTAATGGATAATGCGTCCGCATTAAGCCCCTCGGACTGAGCCTCAACAAAGATTTCGGTGATACCGTCCATAACCAGAGTAGCCTTATTTCCGGAAATCATGTTTTCTCTGTCCGTGCCTATCTTTGCCTGAGCGGCAACGGCTCTTGCGGCGGGCACCTTAACAGGCTCCCCTATGGGAGTTGAAACAGGCTGCTGTGCGACATATTTCTGAATAGCCGTTGCGTCCTTAATATTTACCTCTGCGTTTTGGTCTGCATCAGCGGCAATGAGCGCTTCCCCTAAAAGTGCAGAAACGTTTGCGCTGTGCTTCTGAATAGCTGTTGCGTCTTTGACGTTAACCTCGCCGTTTTGGTCGGCATCGCCTAAAGTTACGGTTTTGCCGGGAAACTCACCTGCACACAGCGAAACCTCATAAACGCCGGGAGTTTCGGGATTTACAAAGAGAGATACATATTCGCCTGCCTTAGGAGCGGTAAATACTCCGTCCTTAACCAAAGCAGTATCGGAGATTGAGTCGTAACCCTCAAAGCTAATGTTAGTACCTGCTTCGGTAACTGCATCAGCATAGTTAGTTACAGGCTCGATTGAGATTCTATCTACGTTATAGGTGCCTGAAGTGTTTTCAACGGTAATTCTGTTGTAGCCGGGCTCTAAGGTCTTAGTGAAAACCATAGACTTATATTTCTGCCACGCACCTGTTGAGGTGAAGTTTGCCTTAGCACACTCGCTGCCTATGATGAAATTATATGCGCCGTCATCACTCATAGAGGCAACATTTACGGTAAATCGGTAGGTAGCCGACTTGTTGCCTGAAACCGTTACACCGTAGCTGAGGCTGTCGCCCTTGTTGAAGTCACCAACATACTTTCCGCTTGAGGCAGCTACGTCGGAAAGCACAGCAACCTCGCCTAAGGCAAAGGTGTAGTTTTCGGCCTCAATAGTGAGGGCTGAGCTGCCTAAGGTAAAGTCGGATTTGGTATTCATAACCTCGTAATACTGCTTATTTCTGTTAAGGTCAGCAGTGAACTTAACGATTGAGTCAGAGTCAAGGTTAATAATTGCATTGTTCCGGTTATCGGCAGGGTCGCCCAAGCCTACTGACCAGGAGGGAGTACCAACCTTGTACTCATATTGACTGCCGGTCATAGAAATAACCAGGGTGTAGATGTTATTACCCTCAGCCACGAACTTGTAATTCTCATCGCAGTTCCAACCGTTCATACTGCCGCGAAGGTAAATGCCTTCCTCTGCGCCTGCAAAAGCACTGAGAATTCCCGCCACAGGCAAAGAAGCAGATAAGAGAAGCAAGCTGAGCAGGAGGCTCAAAAATCTCAAAGCCGAATGTTTTTTTGCTTTCATGCACCTCATCCTTTCAAAGTTATAAAAATCGTACAGTTAATTGTAACATATTGTAAGTTTTTTATCAATACTCCCAAAAATATTTGATAATACATAAAAATATTTGATAATACATAAATAACCGCCCTTCCATATTGAAAAGACGGTTTCAAGCTATGTTATTAGCCGTGTTATAGATAAATTTTGAGGAATTAGGAAAGTCTATCGCAAATAAAGGGCACAACTGCGTCCTTTTTTATATCAAGAGAAAAAGCAAAGGCTTCACAAATAAGCTTAAAGGCAGCCTGCATAGTGCGCTCATCATGGGCAAAAAACTTTTTCTTAGCCCTCAGAGCTTCTTCTTTTTGCAAGCTAAGAAGAAAGTAAGCGGAAATAAGGCGAGGTAAGCTATCCTCCTGCATTAGCTCGTCGAAATACTTAAACCGCTCAGCGACTTCCTCTTTCCATACCACATCCGCACTTTTGCTCTCGTCAATAACCGCAAGGGCTTCCTCATAGGTAAAAGGGGAAGTCATCAGACTTACAAGTACCTCGGAGTCAGTCGGTACATAGACAGCAGATCTGTCATCATACACAGATTTAAGCACATAGTATGACTTTTTAGTTCCGCAGATTTTTTCTTCCTTAATATCCACAATTTCATACACACAATGCTTCTTGTAGACTATGTACTCCCCTATCTTACGGGGAAAGTTCTCCTTATCCAAAATGATACCCTCATCTCACTATGTTTCTGATTATATTATATCTTATTTCTACAAATTTTTCAAAGGATAATTTCAACAAAATTTGACAATTTTACTTAGATTTTATTATCTTTTACAAAAACTCTCTTTCAAATATAAATTATGTGTGATAATATATAATTGTATTAGTATATTGTTAGGGAAGCACTGATTAAATCGTTTGCACATCTTCAGATGTGATTTATTCAGTGGTTCCTTAGTATCTTAATCTCTCTTATGGAGGCAAAATATGATTTACTTCGTTGAAGACGACGATAACATCCGCGAGCTTGTGGTCTATACCTTGGACTCCGTAGGCATGAAAGCTAAGGGCTTTCCAAGCCCCGAAAAATTCTGGGAGGCAATGGGTGAGGCTACCCCCTCTATGGTACTTCTCGATATTATGCTGCCGGGTGAGGACGGACTCTCAATACTAAAAAAGCTCCGCTCTGAAAAGACAACTAAAAAGCTGCCTATAATCATCCTCACCGCGAAGGCTGATGAATACGACAAAGTAAAGGGCTTCGACTTAGGAGCCGACGACTATGTACCCAAGCCCTTCGGTATGATGGAGCTTGTCGCACGTATTAAGGCAGTCCTCAGGCGAAGCGATACCGCCGCAGAAATTCCCGATAAATACGAGATAGGTCCTTTAACCGTTTCTCCCGAAAAACACAAGGTTAAGGTAAACGGCGAGAAAATTACCCTCACCTTCAAGGAATTTGAAATGCTCTGCTATCTTCTTGAAAACCGAGATATGGTACTCTCCCGTGACCAGATTCTTAACCATGTCTGGGGATACTCCTTCGACGGAGAAAGCCGTACGGTTGACGTTCATATAAGGACTCTCCGCCATAAATTAGGCGAAGCGGGCGACCTTATTACCACCGTACGCGGAGTAGGCTACAAAATAGGAGAATGAACTAACTATGAAAAAAAGAATTTTCAGAGGTACGTTTTTCACAACAGTCACCGTATTCTTTATCTGCTCACTCATAATCTCCGCAATTTTTTACAGCTACTATACATACCGGAAAAAAGTAACTCTTGAGACGGAGCTTTCCTATCTTATTCACATGGCAGAGGAACACGGTATTGACCATATTGAAGCCCTTCACACCGCAGACAGAATCCGCATATCCGACAAGGACGGAAACCTCCTGATAAACGGTAAAAACTGTCACTATACAGAAAACTTCAAGGAATCTGAGGAGTTCGAAAAAGCAGCCTTCGGGAGTATCGGCTACGTCAACAGGTTTGAGAGCATAACCCGCAATCAGCCCTGCGTCTACGAAAAGCTTTCAAACGGCTCTGTAATCTGCCTTTACGATACCCAGTATTCCTATCCCTCCCTGCTGCTTTCCATGCTCCCGTATATGATAGGAGTAATGCTGATAGCCGCAGTAATTTCCCTTATTCTCAGCAAACGGCTTTCAAACAGTATACTAAAGCCCGTAGACGCCCTGAATTTGGAAAATCCCAAAAAGGAGACTATCTACCCTGAGTTCCACCCATTTATCGACAAGATAAACAGGCAAAACGAGCAGCTTCATCTCCAGCTTTCCGAGCTTGCAAAAGAACATAAGGAGCAGGATAAGATGCGCCGGGAGTTCACCGCAAATGTATCTCATGAGCTTAAAACTCCTCTTACCTCTATCTCAGGCTACGCGGAAATAATCCAAAACGGACTTGTTAAGGATGGGGACGTAAAGGTATTTGCAGGCAGAATTCACGACGAAAGCCAGCGAATGATTACCTTAGTGGGAGATATCATAAAGCTCTCACAGCTTGACGAAAACGAGATAAGCGTTAAGAATGAACGTATTAACCTCACCGACTGCACCAACGCAATTATCTCAAGCCTTGAACCTCTGGCAAAGGAAAAGAACGTATCCGTTACCCTTAAGGGAGATAACGCGGAAATCACCGGACCGGAAATTATCGTTGAAGAGATTATCCACAATATTTTGAGCAACGCTATTAAGTATAACAAGGAAAACGGCTCGGTAGAAATCAAAATACGTCAATGCGTAGACGGTGTTGAATACTCTGTTAAGGACACAGGCATCGGCATCCCCGAAAAGGACTTAGAGCGTGTATTTGAACGATTCTACCGCGTTGACAAGAGCCATTCAAAAGAAATCGGCGGCACAGGTCTCGGGCTTTCAATTGTAAAGCACGGCGCAAAATTCATGGGTGCTTCCGTTTCAATCCAGAGTAAAGAGGGCGTCGGTACCACCATTAGAATCCTTTTTTGACAGCATTTTCTCATGAAAAATTACATTTCTCCCTAAACTTTAGTCAAATACACTAAAAAGCGACGGATTTTACCGCCGCTTTTCTTTATGCCAAAACACCTGATTTAACATAGATTTAACATTTCTCTCCCCTTGATTTAACATTGTTTTGGTACATTAAATTCATGTTAATATGGAAATCGGTATATAAATTACGCAGACTGCGAAAGGTTGTGTTACTTCTTGGGCCTATCATCGGTATTTAACATGATTACAGGTCTTGCCCTCTTTCTTTTTGGAATGCAGGCAATGGGCGACTCTCTCAAGCGAGTTGCCGGAAACAAGCTGGAAAATATACTTTGGAAGCTCTCATCAACGCCCATTAAAGGCGTAGCTCTGGGTGCAGGCGTTACCGCTGTTATCCAGTCCTCGTCCGCTACCTCATGTATGGTAGTCGGCTTCGTAAACTCAGGTATTATGACTATTGCTCAGGCAATAGGTATCATCATGGGTGCTAACATCGGTACCACCGCCACAGGCTGGATTTTAACCCTCTCCTCTATTGACGGCGGCGGCGAAGCCTGGTGGGCAGATTTACTCTCCACCGCCTTTATCTGCGCTATCTTCGCCCTTATCGGTATTCTTTTTAAGATGCTCTCTAAAAAAATGTCGGTACGTTATACAGGCGATATTCTCTTAGGCTTTGCAATCCTCATGACCGGTATGAAGCTCATGAGCTCTGCTATGTCAGGTCTTAAGGACAGCCCAATGTTCTCAGACATGATGCAGACCTTCTCCAACCCTCTCCTGGGTGTTTTAGCCGGTACGGTTATCACCGCCGTTTTGCAGAGTGCGTCCGCTTCAATCGGTATCCTGCAGGCTCTTGCAATTTCCGGCGCAGTCACAAACGACGTTGCGCTTTACCTTATTATCGGTATGTGTATCGGTGCTTCCATGCCCGTGCTTCTTTCCGCTATCGGTGCAACCACCAACGGTAAGCGCGCTTCAATTATCTACCTTATCTTTAATACCTTCGGCGCTTTAGTTCTCACCCCAATATGCTGGGGGCTTGACTCCATCTTTAACTTCCAATTTATGGACGATCCTACGAACGCCATAAGTATTGCCATTATCAACACCTTGTTCAACACGGCAACCACTATTATCCTCATACCCTTTGTGGGAGTATTCGAAAAGCTGATATGCACCCTTATTAAGGACAAGAAAACCGACCACACCGCAGATACTCTGGACCGCTTGGAGGACCGCTTCCTCACCCACCCGGGTATTGCTCTTGAGCAGAGCCGCGAGGTACTTATGACTATGGCTGAAAAAGCTCAGCGTAACCTAAAGCGTTCCATTGCTCTTATTAAAAACTATAACACAGAAGAATACGACGTTGCCCTTGCAAAGGAAGAGGTAATCGACAGCTACGAGGACAAGCTGGGCACCTACCTCGTTAAGTTAACAGGTATGCCTCTTAACAAGGCTCAGAGCCGTGAGGTATCAAAGTTCCTGCACACAATCGGTGACTTTGAACGTATTGCCGACCACGCCGTAAATATCTCTCACGTTGCAAAAGAAATTAACGAAAAAGAGCTTGTTTTCTCTCACGAAGCAAATAAAGAGCTTGATATTCTCGCAAGCGCCGTTGAAGAAATTGTAGATCTTTCAGTTTCTGCTTTTGAGAATAACAACTTAAGCGAAGCATTCAAGGTTGAGCCTTTAGAGGAAACCATTGATATGCTCTGTGATGAACTTAAGCTTCGCCATATTCAGCGAGTTCAAAACGGAAACTGCACCCTGAATCAAGGCTTCGTATTCTCCGACTTAATCACCAACTATGAGCGTATTGCTGACCACTGCTCAAATATCGCAGTTGCCCTCATCGAGCTTGACAACGACGAGTACGATATCCACGCATACTTAAGCGATATCAAAGAGCACAAGAGTCCCGAATTCATACGCAGGTACGATGAATACAAAGAAAAGTATTCCCTTGATAACATAAAAACCGTAACTGTTTCGGTAGGCTAAAGAATCTATGCCTACCCCTTTGTTTGACTTTGACGAAGCAGTCAAACTTCATAACAGCGAAAAAGCCGACGCACAAAAATGCGTCGGCTTTTTCGCTGTTATCAGTTATTTATAGCGTCAATGATTTTACCTACGGTTTTTTCAATTGTGCCGCCGGTAACGGATACGGTGACATCAGCGTATTTCTCGTAGAAGGGACGTCTGAAATCGTACACGTCCCGCAGGGATTCACCCTTCTTAAAAGTTATTCCACGGGTTGTAATGTTCTTAATCCTCTTTTTAAGCTGAGAGAAAGCAACGTCAATATAGATCACCCTGCCCAAGCTCTTTAGGTTTTCCATGGCCGAGGGATACAGCACCATGGAGCCTCCCGTTGCAACAACACAGTTTCGGGTATGCAGGCTTTCCCCTACTTCTCTTTCAACCTTTTCAAAGTAGGGAAGTCCCTTACTTTCAATTATACTTTGGAGCTTAGCCTTTTGAGAAGCACAGATAATCAAATCCGTATCAATAAACTCCATGCCCAAGGTTTTGGCAAGAATTACCCCAACGGTGCTTTTGCCGCAGCCGGGCATACCTACTAAAATTATATTATCCACTTTCTCACCCTCCTGACTTTAGAATGGGCGTAAAGCTGGGCGCTATTACCATGTTAGAGTCTACGTTATGATAGTCAAGCTGCCACTCTTTGAACTCATATCTGTAATAGTCGTCATCGGGCTTGGTGGGATCTTCGGGAGGTACTGCATCGTGTCCGTAAGGCACGGTTTGAGTTGAGATAATATCACCCTTGTAGTCAAGGAAGCTGACAGTATAGCTCTTTTTGCCTGCGGCAGAAATTAACCATTCTGACCCCTTGAGGTTTCCGCTTCCATCGTACCAATCTATATTGCCCTTTTCATACTCGGTCTTGAAGGTAGTGACCTCCGGGCGGCTGCCGTAGTGGTCGGTATAGTAAATATCAGGCCATACGGGATTTTCAGCCAGCTTTGCGCTTTTAACGTAGGGTATTACGGATTCGTTAGGTCTTATCTTTCGTGCCACAATTACAGTTCTAAAGTCGGTATACTCGTGTGAACAGGTAGAGAGAGTTAAAAGCCGGTCATTCTCATTAATAGGTACATTGATGTCAAAGAGAGAACGCACCTTGATATTATACACATAGTTCATAAACTGTGCGTCAGAGCTAAACTCGCCCACGAGATAGTTAAAGAATTCGCCGTGATTTTCAATGGTGTTGGTCTTATATACGGAAACAATCATCCACTGCTCAACTCCGCCCTCGGGAGTGTTGAAAAATATTGTAGGATGCTCCTTAAAATACTCCAAATCGCCCTCATAAGCTCCGTATTTTATCAAATCACCATACATTGTGCCGCTGTTCATCTTGTGTCCGTGGGTAATTATGTTTTTGCTGTCAACACCCTGTTTGCTTCTGTAATCAATGAAAATGCTTCCGTCAAAAACGTAGCTGTGGTCATAGCTTCTGTGTAGGTAATACTGGGAGCCTACCGTGTCGCCCTCATGCTTCAAAACAGGATAGTTTACTCTTGTGCCGGGAATATCAATCCAGGCCTTAATCTCGTCATTAATAGCCAGGAATTCGTCCCAATCCTTAGTAAACTCATATACCTCGCCATTGGGCATTGTGGGGTTGGTAACATCCTCCGGCTCCACTGTAGAAGGAGTTGGTTTCTCGTCCTTTGTCGCCTGGTCGGGCGTCGCAACAGAGGTATCAATACCGCACCTCTGCACAAGGAATACAGCCGCAACAACTGCCACTACGGCTAAGGCTACGGTGAGGATAGCGATTATTACGGCATTTACGGTCTTTTTATTATTGTCGGGCTTTTTATTACTGTCATCAAAGGGAACGTTATCTTTCATTTCTTCCATAATTACACCTCACTCAAGCGGTTACACTAAAACCCGAATAAAAGCTTTATAAGATTAATTTAGATTTTAGTATTTCATCTCATTTTATCACAATAAGACACACTTGTAAACACACTTCACAAAAACAACAAAAAGGGAGACAGCCTCATAGAAGCTATCTCCTCTTTTAACCCGAATATGAAAATTAAAGGATAATTGACTTGCCTGTCATTTCCTCAGGCTGTTCAATATTTAATATTTTCAGCATTGTGGGGGCAATATCAGCAAGGACGCCGCCCTCTCTCAGCTTGCAGGGATAGCCTGCAACGCAGAATTTAACAGGGTTGGTGGTATGAGCGGTAAAGGGTGAGCCGTCTGCGTCAATCATTTTGTCGGCGTTGCCGTGGTCAGCGGTAATAAGAGTTACGCCGCCCATTTTCTCAATAGAAGCCGCAACCTTACCCACGCAGGTATCAACTGCTTCCACAGCAGAAACTGCTGCTTCGAACACACCTGTGTGGCCTACCATATCGCAGTTAGCAAAGTTTAAGATAATAACGTCGTATTTGCCGCTCTCGATAGCTTCACAGCACTTGTCGCAAACCTCATAAGCGCTCATCTCAGGCTGCAGGTCATAGGTTGCGACCTTGGGAGAAGCAACAAGAATTCTGTCCTCGCCCTCGTACTGCTTCTCAACTCCGCCGTTAAAGAAGAAGGTTACGTGAGCATACTTCTCGGTTTCGGCAATTCTAAGCTGAGTTAAGCCCTTATTGGAGATATACTCGCCGAAAGTGTTTACAAGGCTCTGGGGCTTGAATGCAACCTGCACATTAGGCATGGTAGCGTCATACTGAGTCATGCAAACATAATAGAGGGGAAAGAAGCCGTTTTTACGCTCAAAGCCGTCAAAGGTCTCGTCGACTAAGGTGCGGGTAATCTCTCTTGCTCTGTCGGGGCGGAAGTTAAAGAATACTACGCTGTCGTTAGGGGAAATTGCCTCGCCGCCCTCAATAACTGCAGGAACAACAAATTCATCGGTAACGCCCTCGTTATAGGAGTTCTCAACTGCCTTAACAGCACAGCAGCACTCTACACCCTCACGGAGTACCATGGCATTGTAAGCCTTTACTACTCTCTCCCAGCGGTTATCTCTATCCATTGCATAGTATCTGCCCATTACTGTGGCGATTTTTCCAACGCCGATTTCCTCGAGCTTCTCAGCACAGGCAGCAACGAAATCCTTACCGCTTGAGGGAGGCACATCTCTGCCGTCGAGGAATGCGTGAACATAAACCTTCTCAAGACCCATCTTTTTAGCAAGCTCTACGATTGCGTAAAGATGAGTATTGTGGCTGTGAACACCGCCGTCGGAAAGAAGACCCATAAGATGAAGCGCAGAATTGTTTTTGAGAGCATTTTCGATAGCTCCGCAGAGAGCCTCGTTCTCAAAGAAATCTCCGTCAGCAATAGACTTTGTAATTCGGGTCAGCTCCTGGTAAACAATACGGCCTGCGCCGATATTGGTGTGGCCTACCTCAGAGTTACCCATCTGACCCTCAGGCAGACCTACGTCCATACCTGAAGCACCGATAGCGGTGGTGGGATTCTCAGCAAAAATTCTATCAAGGTTGGGAGTCTTGGCGGCATAAATTGCGTTGCCCTCTTTTTCGGCAATACCGAAGCCGTCAAGGATACATAAAATCAGAGGTTTTTTCATATTTTTATCTCCAATTAACACTTAATTTTCCGATTATTTAGAAGCTGCTTCTACAATTCTTGCAAACTTCTCTGCAACGAGAGATGCGCCGCCGATAAGACCGCCGTCAACGTTTACCTTGGAGAGAAGCTCCTCGGCGTTGCCGTCGTTCATAGAGCCGCCGTACTGAATTGTGGTAGCCTCAGCAATTTCTGCGCCGTAAAGGTCAGCAATAACGTTTCTAATGATGCCGCAAACCTCGTCAGCCTGGTCAGCAGTAGCAGTAAGACCTGTGCCGATAGCCCAAACAGGCTCATAAGCGATAATGATTTTGCTCATGTCCTCCTTGGAAACATCCTTAAGAGCAATCTTAGTCTGCATAGCGCAAACCTCTGCGGTAACGCCCTGCTCTCTCTGCTCAAGATACTCGCCTACGCAGAGGATAACTGTAAGACCCTCTGAAAGAGCTGCCTTAACTCTCTTGTTAACGGTTACGTCTGTCTCACCGAAGTACTGTCTTCTCTCGGAGTGACCGATGATAACGTACTCAAGTCCCATAGCTTTAAGCATGGGAGCAGAAACCTCAGCAGTATAAGCACCGCTCTTTTCCCAGTGGCAGTTTTCTGCGCCGATTTTGATATTTGTGCCCTTAGTAGCGTCAAGTGCTGCCTGTAAATCAACGTAAGGTACGCAAGCGATAACGTCGCAGTCTGCGTCCTTAACGAGAGGAATCATAGCGGTGAGAAGCTCAGTAGCCTCAGCGGGAGTCTTGTTCATTTTCCAGTTACCGGCGATAACTGTCTTTCTTGTAGCTTTGTTCATTGTGTTTCGTCCTTTCAATATATAGTAATTAGGGGTCGTACCGTCTAACATAGCTTCGGGGCGGATTACTCCGCCCCTATTAATGTTTCAAGGTTCTAATTATTTATCAGCGATAACTGCAACTCCGGGGAGAACCTTACCCTCGAGATACTCAAGAGAAGCGCCGCCGCCGGTAGAAATGTGGCTCATGGAATCAGCAAAGCCCAGGTTAATAACTGCTGCTGCGGAGTCGCCGCCGCCGATAATAGTTGTAGCGTCGGTTTCTGCAAGAGCCTTAGCAACTGCGATAGTACCGCCTGCAAGACAGGGATTCTCGAATACGCCCATAGGACCGTTCCAAACAACAGTCTTAGCAGACTTTACAGCCTCAGCAAACATCTCAGCAGTCTTGGGACCGATATCAAGACCCATGAGGTTCTCGGGAATTGCATTTGTATCAGCAACAGAGGTCTCAATCTCTGCGTCAATGGGGTCGGGGAACTCAGCTGCAACCTTGGTATCAACGGGAAGCATGAGCTTCTTGCCGAGCTTTTCAGCCTTCTCTATCATTTCCTTGCAGTAGTCGAGCTTAGTATCGTCAACGAGAGAGGTACCTACTGTGCCGCCCTGTGCCTTAACAAAGGTGTAAGCCATACCGCCGCCGATGATGAGGGTATCGCACTTGTCGAGAAGGTTAGAGATAACGTTGAGCTTATCGGCAACCTTAGCGCCGCCGAGGATTGCAACGAAGGGTCTGACGGGATTCTCAACTGCGTTGCCGAGGAAAGCGATTTCCTTCTGCATAAGGTAGCCGACTGCAGTCTCTTTGATGTGGTCGGTAACACCTGCGGTTGAGCAGTGTGCGCGGTGAGCGCTGCCGAAAGCGTCCATTACGAATACATCTGCTAAAGAAGCAAGCTCGGATGAGAAAGGCTCAAGGTTCTTGGTCTCCTCTTTTCTGAAGCGGGTGTTCTGGAGAAGTACAACGTCGCCGTCATTCATCTCGGCAACAGCCTTCTTAGCGTTCTCGCCTACAACCTCGTCGTCATCAGCGAAAACAACATCCTTACCGAGAAGCTCGGAAAGACGAACAGCTACGGGAGCAAGAGAGAACTTCTCCTCGGGACCGTTCTTGGGCTTGCCTAAGTGAGAACAAAGGATAACCTTTGCGCCGCCTTCGATAAGCTTCTTAATTGTGGGAAGAGCAGCGGTGATACGGTTGTCGTTGGTGATAACACCCTCTTTGAGAGGAACGTTAAAGTCGCAACGGCAAAGCACTCTTTTGCCCTGTACGTTAAGATCGTCGACACTTACTTTGTTAAGATTCATAAGTATTACCCTTTCATATAAAAAATTCTAAAAATTAGTTCCTGAAAAACCAAAATTGACCAAGTACATTATATATCAAAAATCCCTGTTTTGCAAGCATTAACAAGGGATTTTCCGAAATTTACAGTATTAATATTCAAAAGCGTGAAAATAATATTAAAAATGAAGTATTACACATAAATTTAAGCATCTTCCCAGCTGTGACGGTGAAGCTCGCCTTTCGCCAAAAGCTCGGGGTAGTCCCACTGTCTGAGGGTTTCGTAGACGGCAACGGCAACGGAGTTTGAGAGGTTTAGACTTCTCGCCTGAGATATCATGGGAATTCTGACGCAGTGTTCCTTATTTTTCATAAGCAGCCATTCGGGAAGTCCTCTTGTTTCTTTTCCGAAAACAAGGTAGGCTTTGTCCGGGTAGCTCACCTCCGAATGAGTTTTTTGAGCTTTTGTTGAAAAATAAAAAAACTCTCCATCCTTATTCTTCTCAAAAAAATCCTCTAAATTATCATAATATGTAATATCCAAAAGATACCAATAATCAAGCCCTGCGCGCTTCAGCTTTTTGTCGTCAACCTCAAAGCCCATGGGACGCACAAGATGAAGTCTTGCTCCCGTTGCGGCACAGGTACGCGCAATGTTTCCTGTGTTCTGGGGAATTTCCGGCTCAACCAAAACTATATTTAACTCTGCCAAAACTTATCACCTCTAAGCTATTTTAATCGGAACACAATAATAAAGCAAGAGAAACTTGCAAAAACTAAAACGAAACAGGAGGTTAAAAATGAGCAGCGCAGCAATGAAAGCAGTAAAAGGCATGGCAATAGGCGCGGCGGTAGGAGTCGCCGCAGGAGTCGTAGGCTCAAAGCTTATGAATTCAAAGAGCATGTCCAAAGGCAAACGTATGATAAAGAAAAAAGCAACAAAGGCTCTGGACACCATGGGAAACATGATTGACACGGCTTCTTATATGTTTAAGTAACCGGCGATAAAACCCTCAAATAAACAAAAACCCTGCCGCATCACATTCGCGACAGGGTGGTTTTTTATTAAAGTGAACGGTCTACTTCTGTGGGGGTCATGAAAAGTAAGGGGTCAATGGGAGTGCCGTTTTCCCAAATCTCAAAGTGGAGATGGTTGCCGGTTGAGAAGCCTGTTGAACCAACACCTGCGAGAACTGTACCCTTAGATACCTTGTCGCCTACGGATACATAGAGGAATGCACAGTGAGCGTACATTGTGCTGTATCCGTTGCCGTGGTCAATTATAACCTGATTGCCGTAGCCTGAGCCGTTGTCGCCTGCAGCCACAACAGTTCCTGCATCGGAAGCAACTATATCTGCGCCGTAAATACCGCTTCCTGCAATATCAATTCCTGAATGGAAGCTGCCCCAACGGTTTTCAAAGAGGGTTGTGCAGAGACCTGTGGAGGGTACGGGCCAAATAAAGTCTCCTGTGCCTATATAGCTCTCCTGAGTTCCTACAACCTCAACTTGATTAACCGGTTCCTTGGAAACAGTTACGGACTGGGTCACGGTATCTGTATGAGCTCCGTCGACATAAACCAAGCGGTAGAGGGTCTGCTGGGTGCCGTTTTCACCCGCAACCTTAACCTGAGAATAGTTATTTAGCTTTGAATCGTCGTACTCGTAGATAGTTTCGAAAGGAATCTCGCTGTCAACGATTAGGTCGGTCTCTATGCGGATTGAGAAGCTGTGCTTTGCTTCATTCATGATATCCTCTACGGACTTGAGCTGATCAGCTAAATAAACATCGGTTACAACCTGAACATCGTTATTAAAGCTTGCAACGGTGGTTTCGTCATACTTAGCCTTTGCCTCGTCCAAAACAGCCATAAGAGCAAGGCTCAGAGCCTCGCTGTCCTCGGTTGCGCCGTAAAACTCGCCGTCAACGTAAAGTCCGCTTACATTTGAAACAACTGCGTCGGAATTCTCAATTAACTTTTCATAAACCTGCTGTGCTGAGGCGTCATTTGTGCCGCCCAGGGTAGGATAACCAATCTGCAAAACGGGAGTAGCGCATTTACTGTCCTTTGTTCCTGTAAGAGCTGAGTGGAAGTTGGCGCTTGCCTCGGTGAGAACTGCTTCGCTCTCGATAGTGCCGATATACTCACCGTCAAGAGAAACCGTAAGAGGTTTTTCGCTGCAGGTCCAGAAGCAAACGGTAAGCACCAGGATAACTGCGGCGCAAACAGGAGCTAAAGCGGTTGCGATACCCTTAGGAGTTCTCATAAACTCAAAGTATGAGCCTTTAATATGGAAGTTTCTCATACCCTTAAAGAGCTTCTTAAAGGTAAGGGTTTTCCAAGTAATATCCTTCCATTTCTTGCCGATAACACGAAGGTCTTTTTTTATCTCCTTTACAAGGCGCTTCACAAAACGAAGGGTCTTTTTATAGGCAGAAAGCTTCTTATCAGATTTTCTCGCAGATGATTTTTTAGTTTTGTCGTTTGTACTGAGGCTGTCGAACTTGCCGTAGCCGTCAACACCAATAAACTTAGTATCCAAAAAAATTCTCCTTGATTTTTGATTTCTTAATTTCTCAGGACAATGATTACAAATTGAAATCATTAGTTACAAAAGTGTAACAACAGTAGTAATTATACCGAGATTTTTTCTTTTTTACAAGAAAAGTTACAACATTTTGTATATCTTGCTATAATTAATCAACTTATCAAGGAGTTTATAGTTATTTTGACGAAATTATTTATACTGTAAGTTATATATCGTCCAATTTTTCAACACATTGTAATATTTACGCATTTCAGCCTTTGCCCCCTCAAGGTCATGCTCAAGATAGTTTCCGCACTCCTCCTGTTTTGAGCCGGGAATTTCACCCTCAAAAGCTATTGCCTGCTCCAAGGTTTTCATAATAAGAGTGATTGTGTCCCTGTTGGAAAGGTCGCGTACAAGAAGATAAAAGCCTGTACGGCAACCCATAGGTCCGAAGTATATTACGTTATGAGCAAACTCGCTGTTTCTTGCAAAGGTTGCGAAAAGATGCTCAATTGTGTGCAGAGCCTTTTGCTCCAAAAAGGGCGGGGTGTTGGGCTTTATGAAACGAAGGTCATAGGTTGTGATATCTCCGTCAATTCGGGATACATAAAGTCCTGCCTCTAAGGTATTGTGGTCAACTGAAAAGCTTGTAATTCTCTCCATTTTCTGTCCTCTTTCCATATTATTTGTAATTTTTGAAACAAATATTTATATCAACATCCCCCGAAATACCGGGTACATCTCCCTCGGTGCTGTACTGCCACATTGTATAGTTATAGTACATACCGGGTTTATCGTAGTAGCTTGCGTACCAAAGGTCTACGTCGGCCAGCTCCGTGAGATTATACTTATAGTATGCAAGGGTCTTGTTGGTGTAAATCATAGGGTTATAGCCCTTTTCTATTATTTTGTCACAGAAAGCTCTTGCACACCTTGTAAGCGTTTCGGCGGTAACATTATCCGTACGCAGACCCTCAAAGCCCAAAAGCTCCCAGTCGAAAGCAATCGGCAGATGCAGGCTCTCGCCGCCCAAAATACTCAGAGCATACTCGGCTTCCTCGACTGCTTCCTCCTCGCTTATTGCCTGGGAAAAGAAGTAAGCGCCTACGAAAAGTCCTGCACTTTTAGCTCCTCTGATATTATCAAGAGCACTCTCGTCGCTGTATAGGACGCCTTCTTCGCCGTAACCACGGCCGCCTAAGCGCACCATGGCAAAATCCACTCCTGCGGCTTTGACTTTACTCCAGTCTATTTCACCGTTTAGAGCCGAAACGTCAACTCCGACATAGGAGCAAAGCTCGCCGTCAACATAGTATCGCTTGAAGCCGTCCTCGCCTGTTACAATATTATCCTCCTCATAAAGCTCCTTCATAACCCCGGGATAAGCAGGAATTCTGCCCTCGGAAAGTCCGAAGTCGAAAACCTCAACCATATCCCCTTTTTCGGTTAATGCGCCCTTGTAGTCCTTACCGTAAACCGCCATGTGCTTATTTTCCAGAATTTTTAGCTCCGCAGCAGTATTACCCAAGGTCACAGACAGGATAATTATAGTAACCAAAGAGAGTGCCAAGGCGGAAATCAGAGCCACCTTAAACACAGGAAAATCTTTTTTTCTTCTCCTGCTTTCACGTTTTTTGATATTATTGTTTTCATTAGTATTTCTATTGCTTTCATCAAAACTCCAAAAATCCTTTTCTTCCACTATATCACTTCCAATGCTGAAACTTTGTACTTTTATAGGATATCACAAAATTCGACAGGTGTAAATAAAATCTGACACTTGAAATCTCAAATTAAATTATGTATAATACATAATACCATGAATGTATAATGGGAAAGGAGGGGCTTTTTCTATGACGCGCGGATACAAAAAGAAAACAAAAACAGAGCTTTTAGCCGCCATTGACGCTTGTAAATCCATAAGCCAGCTTTTCGCCATAGTTCAGCACGAGGAAATTAAGCTCCAAATGCAGAGCTTCTCAAGTGCCTCTAACCTTCCTTTGAATCCCCCTGCTCCCCCGAGACCCGAGGAAATAGACTCACCCCTCAACAGACTCAAATCCGCAGTTAAGGCTGCCGTTGAAAACAGATAATCCTATAAATATATCATGCCCGTCTTACCGAAAAAGTAAGACGGGCATTTTTATCATTTACTCTTTTTTGCTTTCTTTTTTCCTCGGTTTTGACACCATCTCATAAAGCGGGAGAAAAGAGAGGGCTTTTTCCCCTGAGCCTCAGCCTGTTCGGGAGTATTCCAAAGGTGAACAATGCCGCTTTCCTGCAATTTCACAATGACGATAACAGCTATTGGGAAGATAAGCATACCAATAATTCCGAAAAGCTGTAAGCCTAAATACATAAATATCAGAGTAACAATGGGCGGCAGTCCCACCTGAGCACCGATAATCTTAGGCTCGATAATATTTCTTACCACAGTTATGAGCACATATATTACAAGGACGCTGATACCCATATAATAGTTACCCGTAAGCAGAGCGATAACACCCCAGGGAATAAGAGCGGTACCCGTACCAAGCACGGGGAGAATGTCCATAATGGCGATTAATAGTGCCAAAAGAGGAGCGTAGTCCACACCCACAATGAGAAATCCGATATACAGCTCCGTAAAGGTTATAAGCATAATCAGAATATAGCCGCGGAGCATATATAGGATATTGGTAACAAAGAGCCGCTTTGTATTAAGAACAATAAGCTGATGCTTTTCATTGAGCTGACAAAGCACAAATCTTGTTATCTTGTTGTAGTCCTTTGTAATATAGCAGCAGGCTACAACAGAGAAAATAAAGGAGATAAGTATGCCGGGGCCCACATTCCACAAAGTTTTAATTAAAGCAATAGCAAAACCCGTAAAGCCCGAAGCCGCCGCATCCAGAAGATTCTTGGGAATCTGTGAAAGTATCTTCTCCATATCAACAGGCAGCTTGTCGGTAATATTCACAAGCCAGCCCGTAAATTGGCTTAAGGTATTCTTAATCTGAGGTATGAGATTTTGCACCCACTCTACAAAGCCTCCCGCCTCGTCAATAACCTTCCAGATTATTAAGAAAATCAGTCCCACAAGAGCCGCCAGAACCACAAACACCAGCAGGATTGACCAGAGGGTTCTGCTGATTTTTGTTTTTCTTGTTAGGAAAGCGACAGGTCTTTGCAGGCAAATTGCAACAATCACACCGATTACGAAGGGCATAAGCCAAATCATGAGGTATTTGATTGTAAAGTAAACTATTGCCGCAATAGTCGCGACGAAAAGCACATTAATTATCAGCTTTTTCTTTTTTTCAGTGGATTCCACCTGAAAATCACGCTTTCATTAGTAAGATTAGTTTATTGCTTATCTTTCTTCTTGGGCTTAGTAACCTTGTTTAGAAGAACAACAGAGACGATGAGTATTGCGGCAACAATAAAGATACCCAGCATACCGACACCCATATAGAAGAAGGAGTTCAAGAAATTATCTAAATATATTCCCATATTAACACCTCGTTATTCAGTTTATTAACCGAAGAAGTTGAGAATCATACCGCCGGCTATAACCGAAGCAATCTGACCCGATACGTTTGCACCCGCTGCGTGCATAAGAAGGAAGTTCTGATTATCCTCCTCAAGACCCATTTTGTGAACAACCCTTGCGGACATGGGGAAAGCAGAGATACCTGCCGCACCAATCATGGGATTTACCTTGTTCTTTGAGAACAGGTTCATTAGCTTTGCGAACATTACGCCGCCTACCGTATCGAAGATAAAGGCGAAGAGTCCGAGACCTAAAATCATAAGCGTCTCAAGCTGTAAGAATTCGTTTGCCTGCATCCTGACGGCAACGGTTATGCCTAAGAAAATCGTAATAAGGTTTGCAAGTACCTTCTGTGCAGTTTCTGAGAGAGAGTTGAGGACGCCGCACTCACGGATAAGGTTGCCGAACATAAGGAAGCCGACAAGAGAAATACTTGCAGGAGCAATTAAGCCTGCAACAAGGGTAACGATAATGGGGAAAAGAATCCTTGTGAGCTTTGAAACCTTAGCACCCTTAACGTTCATTCGGATTCTACGCTCTTTTTTGGTTGTAATGAGCTTGATAATGGGAGGCTGAATAATGGGTACAAGAGCCATGTATGAATAAGCGGCAACCATAATTGCTCCTGTGTAGTTAGAGCCCAGGGTGTTGGCAACAACAATGGATGTAGGGCCGTCAGCAGCGCCGATAATTGCAATAGAAGCCGCATCCTTTGACTCGGGGAAAAACAGTGAAGCAAGGGATAGGGTCATGAAGATACCGAACTGAGCCGCCGCACCAAACAGAATTAGCTTCGGGTTGGTAAGCAGTGGTCCAAAGTCAATCATAGCACCGATTCCGATAAACAGAATCAAGGGGAAAAGCTCGTTGGCGATACCTGCGTTAAAGAGAATTTCGAGAGCTCCGTCCTCACCGATTGCACCCGAGAAGGGCAGGTTGACCAAAATAGTACCGAAGCCCATGGGCAAGAGCAAAGTAGGCTCCATATCCTTTTTAATAGCAAGGAAAATTAAAATACCGCCGATAATCCACATAATCGGCATTTTCCAATTATCTCCTTGAAAAAGAAGCAGAAAATTTTCGTAAATTACTTCCACGATTAGCCTCCTTGAAGTATTATTCGAAACAATTTTTGAGAATTATTCCGTTGACTAATATAAGCGGTTACATTATACTAAATATATATTGATTTCACAAGGGGGTATTTTATGAAAAAGAAAATTTCTTTTTTTCTCGTTTTTGCACTTTTGCTGAGCGCGATTTCCTTTGGCAGTTTCTCTGCTGCTGCCGCAGAAGAGGATTTTGAGATTAAAATTCTCGACAGCACCACCGCGGAAATCACCTCCTACAAAGGCTCTGAAAGCAGCATTGAAATTCCGACAGCCGTTGAAAATTACAAAATTCTCGGCATCGGCACAAACGCCTTTCTCAAAAACAAAACCGTAAACTCGGTAACAGTCCCCGAGGGTATTGCCTACATAGGCGAAAAAGCCTTTGCCGGCTCTTATATAAAGAGCGTTACCCTGCCCGACTCAGTTACCTCTTTGGCTGAGGGAGCCTTTAGCGAATGTGTTTATCTTGAGAAAATTACCCTTTCAAAAGGTATAAAGGCAATTCCCAACTCCTGCTTTTTCAACTGCACAAGACTTGAAAGCATTGAAATTCCCGAGGGTGTAGAAATTATCGAGGATAATGCCTTTGCAGGCTGTAACCACTTAAAGAGCGTCTCTCTCCCCTCCTCTCTTACTTCCATAGGCACCTATGCTTTTTCGTCAAATCCTGCCCTTGTAAGTATTACTCTCCCCGAAAACTTAAGCGAAATCAAAAGCTATGCTTTTTTTGGCTGTGCTTCCATTGAGGAAATCACCCTTCCCGAAGCCGTAAAAAAGGTCGGTGAATATTCTTTCTGCGAATGTTTCTCTCTTGAAAGCGTTACCCTTAACAACGGACTTGAGCAGATAGGTACAAGCGCCTTTGATACCTGCCCTATAAAAGAGATTAGTATTCCCCGGTCGGTAAAGGATATCGGCGATTACGCCTTAGGCTACTACTACGACCAAGAGGAGTTTGACTACTTCAGATATCCGGATTTTCATATTGACTGCGTTGAAGATACTGCCGGTCACGAATACGCAAAAAACAATCAGTTCAGCTTCACAGCCTACCCACCCGAAACAGTTTATGAAACAGGCGACGTCAATATGGATGAAGCAATCAACGTCAAGGATGCAACAGCCATTCAGAAACACCTGGCAAGTATTATTTCGCTCTCCGCCGAAGCCCTCGCTTTAGCCGACTGCAACTGCGACAAAGAGGTAAATGTTAAAGATGCAACCGCTGTTCAAAAAGCAGTAGCGGGACTCTCCTGATAATCCCCACAGCCGAATTTGTATTCAGACATCACAGCAGCCAAAAAATTCCCTGCTTGTATCGGTATAAGACAAAACTACCCGAAAAAGAGAAATACAAAACTCTTTTTCGGGTAGTGATTTTTATGCAGTGATATTCTTTGCTGCGCAAAGAGTGATATGATTGCTGACAGCACTAGTGATATTGAAGCCTGCGGTTTCAGTGATATTTTATTCGCCCTTAACTGCCGCAGGCAATAACACTTGTCGAAAGGCAAATATAACTGCTTTAGCAATATCACTCGCCATAAGGCGAATAAAACTGCCGAGTGTCCCTTAGAACACTCGGCTAAACGGACAGGGAATTTTCGTTATATCTGAGGAAATTACTATTATTATTTATTCGTCGGAATCCTGCTTTGCGTTCTCGATAACCTTCTGAGCTACGTTAGAGGGAGCATCCTCGTAGCGGACGAACTCGAAGGTATAGGTGCCTCTGCCCTGGGTTGCCTGACGGATAAAGGTATTGAAGTCGTGCATCTCAGCCATAGGAACTTCTGCCTCGACAATCTGCATACCGTCCTCGCCGGGGCTCATACCTAAGATTCTGCCGCGGCGCTTGTTGACCTCGCCCATGATATCACCCATGTGAGCATCTGAAACAGCAGCCCTAAGTGTGCCGTAAGGCTCAAGGAGTGTGGGAGCGGCAATAGCCATACCGTTCTTGTAAGCAATTTTAGCTGCCATTTTGAATGCCATTTCGTTGGAGTCAACAGGATGATAGGAGCCGTCGTAGAGGGTGGCCTTAAGACCTACAACAGGGTAGCCTGCGAGGGGGCCCTTGTTTATAGCTTCCAGCAAGCCCTTTTCAACTGCGGGGAAGAAGTTTTTGGGAACAGAGCCGCCGACAACTCTCTCGCCGAACTCAAGACCCTCAGCGTCACAAGGCTCAAACTCAATCCAAACATCACCGAACTGACCTGCGCCGCCGGACTGCTTCTTGTGTCTGCCCTGAACCTGAACCTTCTTGCGGATAGCTTCACGGTAAGCAACCTTGGGAACTTTCAAGGTTACCTCCACGTTAAATTTGGATTTTAGCTTAGAAACAACAACGTCAAGCTGCTGGTCGCCGAGACCGGTAACAACCATTTCGTGAGTTTCCTTGTCGGAAACGAACTCAAGGGTGGGGTCTTCCTCAACAAGACGAGCCATGCCCTGTGCGACCTTATCCTCCTCACCCTTCTTCTTAGGATAGATAGCCATTTTGAAGGTGGGATGAGGATAACGAATACCCGAGAGAATAACCTTTCTCTTGGGGGAGCAAAGGGTGTCGCCGGTGTTAGCGTCGGAGAGCTTGGGAATTGCTCCGATATCGCCTGCGCCGATGTATGCACACTCCTCCTGCTTCTTACCCTTAACGATAAGAACCTTTGTAATTCTCTCGTTCTCGCCTGTTCTCATGTTAACAAGGGGAGTTTCGGGAGAAACCTTACCGGAGATAACCTTAAAGTATGACAGCTTACCAACGAAGGGGTCAGCAACGGTCTTGAAGATAATAGCGGATGTGGGGGCGTCCTCATCAACTGCGATTGAAACGTCCTCACCGTCCTCGTTCTGAGCAATTTCGCCTGCCTTCTTGAGAGCGTTGGGTGCGATTTCTGCAACTAAATCCATCATCTGCTCAATACCTGCCAGGGTTATTGCATCAACACAGATTACAGGGAACAGCGCGCCGTCTTTAACCGCAAGACGAACACCGCGGAGAATTTCCTCCTCGGTGAATTCCTCGCCGCCGAAGTATTTTTCCAAGAGCTCCTCGTCGCTTTCTGCAACAGCCTCCTTGAGAGCATCCATGTACTCGTCAAGATAATTAAACTCCGGAAGCGCTACCTCGGCAGCCTTGCCGTTTGAGTAGGTGTATGCCTTATGGGTGAGGATATTAACGTAGCACTCAGCCTTGCCGCCCTTTACAACAGGCACGAAAATAGGACAGACATTCTGACCGAAGGTGTCCTTAAGACCCGATAAAATTCCGTAGAAGTCAACGCTCTCGTCACAGAGTCCGTTAACAATGAAAATTCTTGAAAGCGAGGAACGTCTTGCGGCTCTGAAAGCCTTTTCTGTGCCGACGCCGCTGCCGCTTTTAGCGTTAACCACAACAAGCGCGGTATCAGCCGCACGAATACCCTCTGCCTCACCGGACTTAAAATCGAATAGTCCGGGCGTATCCAAAATATTAATCTTCTTTTCTTTCCACTCAATAGGAGCAAGAGCGATAGAAATAGAAGCCTTCCTCTTAATTTCCTCGGGGTCGAAGTCCATAACCGTGTTGCCGTCGGAAACCTTGCCTAAACGGTCGCTTCCCCCTGCTATGTAAATCATTGCCTCTGCCAAAGAGGTCATACCCGATGAGCCTCTGCCCACCAGGGCTACATTGACTATGTCTTGTGCTTTGTACTGTTTCAAAATGTTTATCTCCTTTCAAGCTCACAAGCGCGAGTCTATTTGTATAAAGTTACTATAAAAATAACTACCACTAAATTATATCAAAGCAAAATTCATAACACAACAAAAAACTGCCCCCCTGATAAAAAATCAACTTCTTAGCCAATATAGAGTCCCTGTTTTTGTGCATTATTCACAAGAGTTTTCCGCTTGATATTAAGTATTTGACAATAGACAACAAGTTATTATTTCGAGGCATCTGTACCTCCTATACTCTTTAGTATTTATGATAAGTTTAGGAATACTTATTTCAAGTTAATTACACCAAAGTGAGAGCCCTCATTTTGTTGTAATTGCGAATAGTATTCCTTTCTATTTATTGCTATAATCTGGGTGTAGTGTCAAGTCACACGAAATTATACAATTTTCACGGAGGTGTATATTAATGAAAAAAACATTCAAAAAAGCCCTTGCTCTCCTGCTTGCAATACTCAGTATTGCGGGAATTACGGCAGGCAGCTTTACCGCGGCGGCCGCCGAGGGTTATAAGGTAGGCGACGTTATTTACGTTAATTACTCAGCAATCCCCGAATGGTACACAGAAAGGGCTTACACGGACTTTGGCGTAGTTGATTGCGTGCTCTATATCAACTTCACGGCAAGCACCCGCTACGACACAGGGGAAAAGGAAAACGTCACCATCGGCGACGCCACGGCTCGCTTTGACCCCAGAAAAGTTACCGATAAGGTTGATGACTGCGTATATAAATACATAGTAACCGAAGCTGACGCAGGCAAAACTACTCTCCGCTTCTGGAGAGGAAGCGAAACTCTCCTTTGGAACCACTCCGTAGAGCTTACCTATGAGGATTTCCAAAAAGGCTACAACACCGTCTACGTTGACGGCTACAACAACGGTGCCGAGGCTGCTGGCTCTATCGGTACTTCCGAATATACCCCCTACGATATTGAAGCAAAGCTTTCAATTCTCCCCGTAGAGGGCGAGGATAAAACCTACACCGTAAAGGTTTCCTACGCAAGCGCCCTGCCTGTTGAAGCCAATTATGAATACGAAATTTTCATAAACGGCGAATCCGTAGGCAAGGTGGATAGCTACACTTTTACAGTTGATGGCATCTACACCTCGGTTAAGGGTACCGTTAGAGCCACCGACTCAGAGGGCAAGCTCTTAGCAAAGGGTGAAGCCACCGACAGCGTGACCGTAGGCGGCACAATAGCAAATATTGCAAGAGACGGCAATCTCTATGCCCACGCCGTAGTAAACGGCGGCACAGAAGCAGATGCCTGGACCTACGCCGAAATGGTAAACAGAAGGTATTACATTTTCCTCCCCTCCTCGGCTTCAGAAACAGAGGTTGAGCTTTACAGCACCTACTCCTCACCTATAACAATCGGGGACACCGTAATTAATCCCGGCGAGGTAAAAACCTTTAACTACAAAGCAGATGCCAAATACTCCGTTACCGGCGGCGCAAATTACACCCTCTCCTTTAAGCGTTCCGGTGCTGAGGCTGCAGTATATGTAAACAACAACGGCACGGTTGACGGTTCACTTTGGAAATTCTTAACCGCTGACAAAGAGAACTACACCTCCTGCTTTGCCGCAATCGCAAATGCAGACGGTACTATCGACAATACCGATATTAAGAAAATCAAGGGCCGCGGCAACACTACATGGATGGCAGACAAAAAGCCCTTTAACCTTAACTTCAACTCCCCCGTTACAGTAGGCACAATGCAAACCACCAAGAAGTATTCCCTGCTTGCAAACTTCCAGGATGCCGCTATGGCTCGTAACCGTGTGCTCTACGATTTAGGCGACGCGGTATCCTTGCGCTACTCCAGCGACTCAAGATTTGTTGACTTCTATGTGGACGGCAGGTACATGGGTCAGTATCAAATGTGTCAGAAAATCGAACCCGGTGCAGACAACTTGGTAAACGAAATGGAAGACGACTGCCATATTGACTCAAACGGCAACTATGTAGAGGAATATCCTCTTCTCTTAGAGATTCCCAATGGCGAGGACTTCTGGACCTCTACCGATTCCGGCTTTTATGTAACAATTAAATCTCCCGACGTTGAGGGCAACGACAACCTCTATGCAAACGAAGTTAGGAATTACGTCAAGACGCGTTTCGACGCCATGGTAAATGCCATTAAGACCAACTCCGAAAATCTCTCGGATTATATCAATATCGAGTCCTTTGCAAAGGCATATCTCATTCAGGAGCTGGGCAAAAACTGGGATACACATTCCTGGTATCTCGTGTATGTTCCCGACGAGAACGGTGTTTACAAGTTTGAAGCCTCTCCTGTTTGGGATTTTGACAACTCTATCGGCAATGCAAACGGTGTGGGATCTGACCTAATCCAATTCGGCGTTGACGATTACACTCTGCCCACAGGCTGGTGGGGCAAATACAAGACAGGGTCAAATAATATGACCTACCTCTGTACTCAGAACTCTCAGATTATGGAAGCCGCAAAGACCGTATGGTTTAAGAATTTTGTTCCTGCTCTTGATGTTTACGCATCAAGTGCAAACACCCAAAAGGAAATTCTCTCAGCAGATGTTTACTACAATTCCCTCAAAGACTCCGCCGAGATGAACTACATGAAGTGGGGTCTTCTCACCAACTCAGGTTGGGTTGCCGACCACGGCAAATTAACGAAGGCAACCTTTGACTACGAAACCCTCACCTACACGGTTGACAGCACGGCTACATACTACGACCAGTACACATTCAAGGGTCAGTTCGACTACATGACCGATTGGCTCATGTCAAGAGCCGCTTGGATTTCTAACGAGTGGAAAGAGTTCTATGTAGCCGGCGAGGAAGTACCCGATGCTCCAGTTGTCGAGACTAAACCCGAACAGGTGCCCTCGGCCACAGTAACACTCCCCGAAAACACCTTAACAGCTTTCGTATTTGACTCCTTAGGCAAAACCGAAGAAGAGAAGCTCGTAGAGTACGGCGACAAGTCAGGCTACAAGGCCACCTTCGGCGAAGGCACCTTGAGAGCCTCTGTAAACTCCAACGGCTACCGCGCGCTTGAGTGGTCCCTTATGGAATACGGCGAAAGCGGACTTGAGATTGTGCCCCTTATGACCGCAGGAAGCAAGAATCCCTGGGGTGACAATCCTTATGTTGAGGTTCAGCTTTCAACTAAGGGCTACGAAGAACTCACAATCTCCCTCACCTCCGCAGGCTCTAAGAAATGTCCTGCAAATTGGCAGCTTGCATACAGCTTAGACGGCGTAAACTTCACCGATATCGACGGCGCAACCTATACTATCTTAGCCGAAAACAGAAAACTTCCCACAGTTTACTTTGACGGTCTTACTCTTCCAGAGGCAATTTCGGATAAGGACAGCGTCACCCTCAGGCTCTATGCCACATCTAACGTAACAGTAAGCGGCGGCACCACCGCTGACGACCCCACAGGCGGCGAGCTTTTAATCAACAATGTTATTATAACAGGAAATCCCCTGGTCTCCGAGCCTGAGTCCACCTCTCCTGAGGTCAAGGACTTGATGATAGGTGACGCAGACCTGAACTTAGAGGTTAACATCAAGGACGCAACCCTCATTCAGAAGTTCGTTGCAAGAACTGTCGACTTCAGCGCAGATCAGATATTATGTGCTGAGGTCACAGCGAACGACGAGGTTAACATCAAGGATGCAACCGTGATTCAAAAGTTTGTTGCAAATATTCTGAGCGATACCTCTATCGGTAAATTCCTCTGATAATCAATACTGCATAAGAAATCCCCGAGCATTTTTATTATGCTCGGGGATTGGTTTTTATTAGGGAAGCACTGATTAAATCGTTTGTGCATATTGCGCCGTCAGATTTTTGGTCAGGCTGACGGAAAATATGCAAGCAAGATGTGCAAAGTCTTCAGATGTGATTTGTTCAGAGGTTCCTTAGGTTTTAGTATTTTCTGCTTTTAGTCGATTAATGGAGTTTTTCTCTCCTCGCCTACCCTAAAACCGGTGTCTATTTGTGCTACAAATTTCTGCACAACCGTAGCGTCTCTTACGTTTACTTCTCCGTCATCGTTTACGTCTGCCGCAAGATTTTTATAGTAATTATAGCTCTCGATATTTGCTACGAATTTCTGAATATACGTTGCGTCCTTTACGTTCACCGTACCGTTTAGGTCGGCGTCGCCCAATTTGTAGTAATAGTATATCTCATCGGGAGTTGAGGCAGTAATAGGTGCTGAGGTCTCGGCGGCGGTGGTTTCAGCTGAGGTGGTAGGAGTATCCACATCCGAGTAAACGTAGGTTCCGACAAGCCAGGTGCCGCTCTCTGTCATGCTTTCGGGATAGAAGCCTGCGCCGTCAAAAATTCCCGACTCAATCTTCTCGGTTGTGCCATCAGCGCAAGTGAACATAAGGCCATACACGTCCGCAGGAAGCTCCGCAGCAAAAATATCCTCGCCGTAGTTATTTGTCCTTACGAAGGTAAGAGGAACATTCTCGATACTGCCGTCATAAATCCAATATCTCACGGTGGGATTTTCCCAGCCCTGAGAATTGGTAAAGTAGACCTTTACTGTATCCTCATGACTTTCGCTTGTGGCAGGAAGCGAGGTAGTATCGGGAGCCGTAGTCTCGGTTGCGGGTACGGTAGTTTCGGTTGCAGGTGTGGTAGTTTCAGCCGGATCGGTAAATGCAGTAGTATCGGCAGGTACGGTTGTTTCGGCTGCAGGTGCAGTAGTTTCAGCCGGGTCAGTAACCGCAGTAGTATCGGCAGGTGCGGTAGTTTCGGCTGCAGGCGCAGTTGTTTCAGCCGGATCGGTAAATGCAGTAGTATCGGCAGATACGGTTGTTTCGGCTGCAGGTACGGTAGTTTCGGCAGGGTCGGTAACCGCAGTCGACTCCATAGGTACAGTAGTCTCTTGAGTTACCGGATTTTCTGTTATCGCCTTAATTACAAAAGTACCGCCCATATCATCGTTCATGTAGTTGGAATAGGCGTCCTTGACGTCCATAATTCCCGATGGCAACATCAAATAACTCATGTCTCTCTCTACCTGTGGCACGAAAATATAATCACTTCCGTTTGTAAGCCACTCGCAGACGCCTATGGAATTATATGAGGCAGTATTTTGGGTATTAATACGAATACCGATAGCACCCTTGCCTGCGGGCACCTCAACATTGTCAAAATCCTCACAGATGTAACCGGTGTAGGTGACAGTTCCCCGGCCGAGAGTTTGCCACAAATCGGTATCTGAGGTGGGCTGAGTTTTTGCGTATGGGATATAATACACGGTATAGTCGGCACCTAAAGCCGTGGTTTCAAAGATTACCTTATCGAGAGTTCTATCCTCCTCGGAGAAGTCAAAGGCATTCATATAAACAATATCATTGTAGTTTCTCAGATAGTTGAATTCGTAAGTAGCTCCGTAAATTTCGTTTTGATAAATAGCCATTTCTTCGGTTATTTTATCGAATCCGGTTATGGCATAGCTGGGCCCGAAAATTTTATCAAAGAGCCAAACGTCCTCGTAGGAAATATAGAAGTAACCTTCGTCGCCTGTATATGCGCCCCAGCTGTTTTTAATAATCCAAGCGCCGTCTTCATTTGGAGTGCCGGAGATACTGCCTGAAAAATTCCCCTTCGGATAGTTATCGTCCCAGCCCACAACGCTTACAGCGTGACCCATAAGATTTACCGTACTAATGGTTGAGTCGGCACAGTAGTAGTCTCTGTTATTGCTTAGATATTTTCTATCCGAGTTAAAATTGGCAACTACGGAACCGTACTTGTAAATAAGGAGCTTTATGCTGTCTCTGTCGGCATCATCGTTAAAGTAAGTAACCGAGGTCGGTGCGTACTGAGGGGTACCCGAAAAGCTGTCAAAATCGCTCTCTGTGCTTTTCTCTGGGAAAGCTTCAATGCTAAACGGGCCCTGACGGCTCATAAAATATCCTAAGGGAATATACGAGAAGCCTGCGCTGCCTGAGTTTCTCTGCCAGCCTGTGCCGTCCTCGTTTATGGTTCCCCAAATGTTCATGTGCTGAGCAGAATAGACGTCTGTCGCTATGTTGTTCTTTAGCAGCAAGGTCTCGAAAGATGCAAGAGAGCCAAAGGCCCAACAGGTTTCGTTTTGCTGACGTCTTACGGGAGTAGTAAAGCCTTCCTCCCTTGAGCTGTATCTCGCAGGCAAATCCACACCAATCGGGGCAAGCTTTACCCCTGATGGTATATTACTTGAAACAGGCAAAATGCCCTGCTTGGGAGCAAAAAATATCTCCTCACTCTCAGCAGAAACCGAAGAAAAAGCCAAAGAGGATACAAGGAGCACCCCGGCAAGTAAAAAGGAAACTATTTTTCTTTTCATCTTCATAGTAAGCACC
>JAQXHW010000015.1 GCA_029007475.1 Oscillospiraceae bacterium
TTCATTAACCTTAGTTAAGTCGTACTCCTCCATTTTGCCGTTTACAAAGGCTCTGAGGATTTTGAGAAAAAAATGCTCCGTATAATTCAAGCAATTCACCTTTTCAAATGTACTCGGAAAAGCGTCAGCCTCTCCTGAATAATCTTTTTATAAATACCTTTTCGGGCTTGTTGAGGCCGAAAGCAAGCAGAGTTATCAGCAAGACCGTAAGGAAAACTCCACCCTTTAGGAAAAGTCCCCATGTGCAAACAGGAACAAAAACATCTTTTTCATATTTAATACCACTTATTTTTCATGATTGGCGCCCTCGACATAGGCCCCGACTCGAACTCTGCAGTTTCGGGATTTTTTGTAAACTTCAATAATCTCTCAACGGCAACCTTAGCGGAGTATTCGTTATTTACTGTCAAAAAGGCATTTCTGCCTAAGGTATCTCTCAAGTTTTTATTCCTTGCAAGCAAAAGGAGTTTTTCTCTCATATCAAGGCTGTCGCCGTAGCGATAGATAAGTCCGTTTTCGCCGTCCCTGATAAGAAACGGCACAGAGCCAACGGCGGAGCTTGCAAGCAGGGCGCAGCCCTCGCTCATGGCTTCGTTGACAACCGCTCCCCAACCCTCGCGAAAATCGCTGGTCATAAGGAAAACATCGGCTTTCCCCATATTTTCCCTTACCTTTTCGGGAGACATTGCGCCGAGAAATCGCACCTTTGACGACAGTCCTAAATCCTGTACCATAGCCTCAAGCTCGGCTTTTTTCTCTCCCTCGCCCAGTATGTCAAGAGTAAAGTCTATGCCGTTTTTCTCAAGATACAGAGCGCCCTTGACGGCGCTGTCAGGGTGCTTCCACGATATCAGCCGTCCTGCCCAAAGCAATTTTACTGTTTTGTTGCTTCTCTCGGGGCGAGTAACGTGTAGGTCGGATTCAGGGAAATATCCCCATCTTAGGCACTTTTCAGGGGGAAAGCCCACAAGCTTCAGGTCACGGGACAAAAAAGCGCTTGCACAGAGAACGTAGAGGTTTTTGTCTTTGAATTTAAGGATTCGTGAGGTGATCTTCTTTCGTGTACGGGGAATAAACCTGCGCCATGTTCCCTTTTTGAATAATCTTTCGGAGTAAAGAAAGGAGAGCTTGTTCTCTCTCATTCTATGTTCGATATAGCTGTCGGGGCACGTTCCGAAGATTACTATGTCGCTTTCCGAGATAATCCTCAGAGCTTCTTTTTCTGCTTCTTTGGATTCGTAGGGTTTAAGCACGAAATCGTGTAAATGTGTGGAATCTTTGTAGCCCAAAGACAGCCTCTCCGCGGAAATCTTTGCGGTAGCAATGTAGTAGAATTTGTCGCATTGTGCCTTGAGAGCGTGACAGAGGCTGAGCTGATGATGATTCAAAAAGCCGGATATCAGAGTTACTGTCATAGGAAAACTCTCCTTTCGAGATACTCCCAGAAAAAGTGGTAGTCACCGTAGTGAGTAAAGGAACGGTATACGAAAAGCACTACGCACAGAGCAACGCAAAGAGCAAAGAGGATAGTACGCTGCATTTTGTTTGGCTGTCTTGTAATAGAGTTGGAGAGTGCGATTGTGATGGTAGGAGTGAAGTAGAAGCTTACCCTCTCCATGAGTGTAATGTTGTAACGCAGAGAGTAGATGCAAAGACCTGTAAGGAGCATTACTATTTCAATTCTCATATTGTCATCAATGAGGGTTTTGTCCTCTTTGTATAGAAAATAAGCGATAAGCAGCGTGCCTGAGTAGATTATTATTGGCACAAGTCCCCCAAGGGCGCTGCCTTGGTAGGTATCTGTGTAGTTCCTGTCCAATACATTATTTGTGAAGGAAAGCAGAGTGTCAAGGGACAGGAGAAGCAACAAGGCAAGCACAACTGCATAAAGCACAAGTTTTTTTGTGAGCTTGAGTCTTCGTATAATAAACACACCGAGGAAAACCCATGCGGTTGTGTGTATGGCGGTAGCAAGGAGTATCAGCAATACACTTACGATATCCCAAGAGGTTTTTCTCTTTTTCAGCAGTTCGTATGCTATAAAGCAGATACATATAGCAAAGGATTGCCTAAAGCCTGTGAGAAAAAACTGCCAAGGTCCGAGACAGATATAAACTATCACCGCAAGGTACACGCTGTCGGCATTTCTGTAGATGTACCAGAGCATAACGCCTGTGGTAAACGCGGCTTCAAAGTAGATAATAAAATACTTCCATGGCACAATCCATGCCAAAATCTTGTTGAAAACAAGATATAAAGGCTCCATGGGAGCGCCGTCAATAAGTTCGTCCATAGGCATTACAATGGCTCTGCTGTACCAGGAAAAGTAGTTGTACAGGTCAAAACTTTGGGTTATTTGGGGACTCCGGCTGCCTACCACAAAAACAATAATAATGAAGCAGAGAGTTAAAAATATTCTATTTTTCATTTTTTCGCCCAAGGCATCGGGTACCAGGAACCTGATTACCACGATGCTTATGAGCATGAAGAACCAAACAGACATTTTTCTCTCCTGTTCGCTTTATGACTTTATTTTGATATGATTTGTTTGTATAGATCAATGTGTGCGCGAAAACGCACATCGTTGTCGAGGGTTTCTCTGCGAGCGGGGAGACCCTCCATGGTAAGTTCGCCTCGTTTCACCCTTTGCACAGCCTTGTAAAGAGCTTGTACGTCGCCCCGGGGCACAAGTATTCCGCAGGTTTCGTCCACGGTTTCAGGACAACCCCCTGAGTCAAAACTTACCACCGGTGTGTTGCAGCAGATTGCCTCTGTGTTCACCGTGGGCAGGGTTTCCTGTAAGGTTGTGTTTACGAAAACGTCTGCCATAGAGTAGATTTCGGCAAGCTTTTCCTTGCTGTTCGTGCGCGGAAGTGCCGTAATGTTAGAGGGAATGTTCTCAGGCTTTTCCTCTAAGGAGACAAGAACAATGTGCTCGTCGGGTGAGAGTAGCTTTGAGAGCTTTAGAAAGAACTCTCCCCCTTTCGGGCCCGAAAACTTACTGATAACTCCCATTATCACGAATTTGCCCGAAAGTCCCAATTCCTCCTTGAGGTTTGTTTCTCTTGGGTAAAAGGCATTTGTGTCAACACCGTTCATGATGATGCAGGAGGGATAATCTCCCAAAAAGGACTCCTTTACTCTGCCCTCAAGCCATTTCGACGCCAAAACAAAGTGAATGTCAGGCACACTTGTGAAAAGTGCCTTTTTATCCCGGTAGTTCTTTTTGGATCTGTCAAAAAACCAGGAAACGGGGTAATCTTTTTGCTGAGGACAGTCATAGCACCCTGTTTTCCACTTTTCACAGCCGATATAGTCAAAGTGGGTACAGTGACCGGTAAATGCCCAGCAGTCGTGTAAAGACCAAACCAAGGGGATGTTTTTCTCTTTTATGTATTCGAAAAGCATTTTTACGTTTATGTAATGCCCGTGAATATTGTGAAGATGGATAAGGTCGGGTTTTTCCTTTTCAATGAACTTAAGAGCCTTTAGGGTTGCCGATTTATTGTAAAAACCGTGTTTTCCGAAAAGTCTTGTTTTTAGAATATTTGCCTTTTGATAAAGCTTGCCGCTCATAACGTGAACTCGAGGGTCGGAAAAATCCCCCTCACCCGAAATGGCACAGTGTTCAAAACCTGCTTCGTCAAGGAGTTTTTCAATGGCGGTCACAATTCGCCCGGTGCTCCTCTCGCCGTAGACGGAATTAATCTGAAGGATTTTCACTTCTTAGCCTCCCTATTATCGTCATAGGTTGAAAGCATATCCTGAACGAAATCGCCCAAAACCTTTTCTCTGCTGTGATTTCTAACGCCGCAGAGGTAGGCTTTTTCGCCGTAGAGAGAGATTTTTTCTCTATTCTCCACTAATTCTCTAAGCTCTTTTTCGATATCCTCGACGGAGTTCACGGTAATTGCCGCATCCTCTCTCCTAAGGTAATCCATAGGCGCGATATCCTTATCTCCCACGGCAAAAATACATCTTCCCGAGAGGAAATAGTCCGTGAGCTTTGTGGAGAATGAGAGTCTTGCTCCGTATCTGTTTTTACCCTTGAGCGCCTCGGCAAAAACGGTAATATCCGCCGCTTCCTGAAGTGCGGCGATTTTATCCGCGGTAACTCCACCCTTATACTCGGTGCCGCCGCTTGAGAAAAGCTCCCGGTACTTCTCCTTGGGAGCGTTTACGGAATATATGCTGAATCTTATTCTTTCTCTGTCCCTGTTAATATTGGCAACCGCCTTTGCTATCTCTGCGAGAGTAGAATCCCTGCCCAAAATCAGCTTGCCTGTATATATCATCTCGATGGGCTCAGAGGGCTTTTTCGGTACAAATTTCTCCTTTGGGTCAATAGCTCTTGTGAGGATTGTGCTGTCCTTGCCGAAAACTCTCTTAACCTCCTCCTGCTGCATGGGAGAGATAACAAAGAGCTTGTCTGCCCTGCTGACAAGAGCCTTAACATTTTTTCTCAGCCAGAAGCGGTGAATAAGCGCAAAGGGATTTAAGCCGCAGGCCTTGTAGGAGTAATTGTCGTCAAAGAGGTAGCAAACCACTGGGATACTTAATTTCTTTATGAGATATCTCTGAATTCTCGCTATGTAAATAAAGGGATATATAGTGCAGAAAAGCATCTCAGGGTCAAATTCCTCAGTAAAGCGGTCAAGCTCGGGAGTTTTCCATTTTCCCAAAAGCCAAACCATCTCGCGGCAGAAAGTCAAAAAGTAGCTGTGCTTCTTTCCTGCCCGCTCGTAGCGTTTCTTTTCCTCGGAAAGCTCCGCAAGAGCCTTTTCGTCGGCTTCAAAGGTGTTCTCAACCTCTCTTGTTGTGGTAATTCCCCTCTTAAATATGCTTTTGAGAACAGCACTCTCGTTAATTCTCAGGAATTTTTCACAGGAATCTGTCGCAGGCAGAGATGCCCGAGTGTAAATTTGAGCTACCTTATACTTATCCCAAGCAGCAAAAATCTCAGGCAGAGTACGAACGCTGCCCTTATCCTGCCATACGTTGATTGTGGGAACTAAAACTCTCGGCAGCTCTCTATCCATTCTTACACCCCTTCGCATACTGTTGTTCTGTTATTTGCCCTTACGGTTAGCGCTGCGTTTTCCACAAGCTCGCAAACCTTGAGTCGGTTTTCCTCAAGCTCTTTTTCCGTCATAGCCTCTGCTTCGACCTCGCAGGCTCTTATTAGAGAAATCTCCCGAGCCATATCGTCAACGGGACGTCCTCCTGCAACCTCATTTCTAAAGGTGCGGGAGAGGATAACGCTTGTTGAGCCGATTCGCTTGTGCTCCGGGATTATGTACTGAGCAGGTACTAAGCCCTCTCCGATTTTTGCCAAACCGCCAAAGCCGTAAGGAATCTTTTTCTCGCGGAATTTTTCGCATATTCTCTCGACTGTGCCGTCGGAGAGAAGTCTGAACATAAAGTCCGTTTTGTAGCTTAAGTGCAGGTCGTTAAGTCCTACAAACGCCTCGTCTATACCCTCAAGCGACAAAATTTCGTCTATACTCTCAACGCTCTCCTTTGTCTCAAAAAGAAGCATAGTTCTAACCCTGCCGCCTACAATAGACAGGAATTTCTTAACCTCGTCCGCAGTCTTGAAGTAAGGCAGAATTATCATGTCTGCGCCGGCGTCAATAATCAAGTCAATCTCACGGGATAACCCCTCGTGGACAGGGTTGCATCTGACCACAAGCTCTGCATCCTTCAAAACTCTGCGCAGCTTCGGCACATCATCAAAACTTGAGTGGGATACCACGGTATCAAGATGGCCCTGTCTCTCGAATTTTCCCAAAACCTCAAGGTCCAGAAAGATTCTGTCTACGCCTGCCTCTTGAGCCATTATTGCGAACTCCGGCTTTGAGGTAAGGTACATAAGCCTTATTCTTCTGTCTCCTATTCCCAAAAGCTCGCAGTATTTGTTGTAGATATTTCTAAGCATTATGGGACGGGCAAAGAAAAGCTCAACTCTCCTTCTGCCGTCCCGTGAAAATCTTTCCATTCGGTGAGGATCTCCCATAAGGGACTTCATCTCTTTATAGAGAGCATCCGCGTCCTTTGCAGGCACAAGCACGCCTGTCTTACCCTCGGTAATAACCTCTGAGGGTCCGGGGATATCGGTGGTAATGACGGGAACTCCCATAGCCATTGCCTCTTGAAGCACCATGGAAAAGCCCTCTCGGTAGGTGGGGTGTACCATGATATCCATTGCGGACATATATTCAGGAACCAGAGAGGAGTCAACGCCCCCCGTAAAGATAATGTTGTCGCAGCTTTTTGCCCACTCAAGAATTTCTCTGTCGGGCATACTCACGCTATCCTCCATACCCACGAGCATGAGCCGCGTCTCAGGTTTTTCTGCAAGAATTGCCCGAAATGCCGAAAGGAGTTCCGAAATTCCCTTATCTCTGTTGATTCTGCCTGTATAGCCGAACAGGAAGGCATCCTCGGGAATGTTGTATTTTTTGCGTATGTCGGCTCTGTACTGCTCTTTTTTGCTGAGGTCAAAGGAGGAAAAGTCCACGCCCACCGTGCCTCCGTGTCCGATGACGAAGATTTTGTCCTCCGAGGTCAGCTTTTCGTCAATAGATATCTGACGGTTCTTTTTGCTTGTGGCGTAGATGTGGGTGGCTCTTTTGCAGGTAAACTTTTCAAGCGCCTTAAACAAAAAGCGCTTTATGCCTGAAAAGCCCTCGTAGCGCAGTCCCCACTGTCCGTAAACTCTTACGGGAATCTTTTTGAAGCCTCTTGCGAGACTGCAGCAAAAGGCTATGTTTGGTGTGGAATACTGGATTATGTCAAAATGTTCTTTTTTGAAGAGCTTTGAAAGCTCAATCACACATTTCAGGGTGCTAACAGGGTTCATTCCTCTTGTTACGGAGAGAGGAACCACATGAGCGAATTTTTCGTGGCGATTAATAAAGTCTTCGTCCATTTCGCCGCACATTACGGTGACGTCAAAGCCCTTTTGTGAAAAGTTCTCTGCAGAATCGGACACAAACCATCCGAAAGCCTTGGCTATGGTGGTTGCCATGAGGATTTTTATTTTTTTATTTTCCGACATTTTCCTTACCTCCTTCCTTGCTGCCTTTGGCTGATTCGCTGAGGTAAGGGTCAGGAAAGGCATTTTGTGTCATATAGGAATCTTTGTTTTTTTCATATTATCCGTCCGGTCGAGTCTTTTCTTCAAGGACGAGGTTATCCTTGCCCAAACGCTTTGCCTAAAGAGCACAGGGCCTTTGGAATCAAGCTTTATAAAAATAGCCGGAACTCCCATGGGTAAAATCAGGATAGGAATGAGCAAAAGACACATGAGTAAATCCATGAGCCTTTTTATCTTCGGATATATAATTTTACGGTTGCTCTTTTTTCATAAATGATTACTCCGATATGTATTTACGTATGAATATACAATGACATACACATCCGATTTTATGTTACCACAAAAGCTCTCCAATGTAAATATAATTTCACTAAACACCACAGAGTTTCTCGGCTTTCCCGCTGAAAATTCTTACCTTCCCTGCTGAAAACACCTATATGTAATAAACCGTCCTCTATCCTCATAAATTTCCAGTAGGAGTTGATTTTATGAATGATACAGGCACCCACAGAGCCGTTATATTGGGCGAATACATATTTGAGGAGAAAGCCACGGTCCGCGCCGCCGCAAAGAAATTCGGAATAAGCAAGTCAACGGTTCATAAAGACGTAAGCGAAAGGCTAAAGACCCTCTCCCCCACACTCTACGAGGAGGTAAGGACAGTTCTTCAGAAAAATAAGGAGGAAAGGCACCTCAGAGGGGGAATGGCTACCAAAGAAAAATACGAAAAGCTCCATAAAATAGGAAAATAAAGGGAAAATATCTTTACTTTGGGAACTGTTTGTAGTATAATTCTATGATAGAATTCGAATGTAAAGAAGTCTTTTGATTTTCAGGAGTTATAAAATATGAGAAATATTCCCTTTTCACCTCCCGATATTTCCAAGGCGGAAATCGACTCCGTTGTTTCCGTTTTGAAATCGGGTTGGATTACAACAGGACCCAAAACCAAGATATTCGAAAATAACATTGCGGATTTTTGCAACACCAATAAGGCAGTTTGCCTTTCATCCCAAACCGCCTGCGCAGAGATGACCCTGCGTATTTTGGGTATCGGCGAGGGCGACGAGGTAATTGTGCCTGCCTATACCTACACCGCAACCGCTTCTATCATCCGCCATATCGGCGCAAAGCCCGTGCTTATTGACTGTCAAAAGGGCAGTCTTGAAATGGATTACGACAAAATGGAAGCCGCTGTAAACGAGAGAACCAAAGCGATTATTCCTGTTGATTTGGCAGGTATCATGTGCGATTACGACCGCATCTTCGAGGTGGTAGAGAATAAGGCTCATCTTTTCACCCCCGAAAGCGAAATGCAGGAGATTTACGCAAGACCTCTTGTTGTCAGCGACGGCGCTCACTCCTTAGGCGCCTCAAGAAACGGCAAAATGGCAGGAGAAGTCGCCGACTTTACCAACTTCAGCTTCCATGCCGTTAAGAATTTGACCACGGGCGAGGGCGGCGCAGTAACTTGGCGCGAGCATGAGGATATCGACTCCGAAGCCCTCTACCGCCAGTATATGCTCTTTTCCCTCCACGGACAAACTAAGGATACCTACTCTAAAACTCTCGGAACCTCCTGGGAGTACGACGTAGTTGACACCCAGTATAAATGCAATATGCCCGACATTTTGGCAGCCTTGGGACTTGCCCAGCTCGAGAGATACGAAAAAATCCTTGAGCGCCGCCATGAGCTTATCAAGAGATACAACAAAGCTTTCTCAGACCTGCCTGTTGCAGTTTTAGACCACGCCGGAGAAAATCACCGCAGCAGCGGTCACCTCTACATGGTACGCTTTTTAGGCAAGGGCGAAGACTACCGCAACACCTTCTTTAGAAGAATGGCTCAAAACGGTATTCACTGCAACGTACATTTCAAGCCCCTGCCCCTCCTTACTGCTTACAAGCAGTTAGGCTACGATATCAAAGACTTCCCCAACGCCTATGATATGTTCAAAAATGAGCTGACGCTTCCGCTGAACACGGTGCTCTCCGACGACGACGTAGACTATATCCTCAGCACCTTCCGCAGAGTTATCGCTCAGCCCTATTAATTAAGCAAAACACCGCCGCAACCCTTTTTATTGCGGCGGTATTCTGTAATTCAAAAGAATTTTTCACACAAATTTTAGATAAAGCCCATATAAGTTTCAAAATCGTTCATTATTCTTTAATATACGATAGGTATAATATAATCAGCTTATATATGCTTACAGGAGGTAACCTCATGAACAACTTAAAAGTTTTAATCGTCGATGATGACGAAAACATCTGCAACCTACTCAGGCTTTACCTCGAAAAGGAAGGTTTTTCTACCGTCCTTGCCTTTGACGGAGGACAGGCTGTGGAGCTTTTCGAAAAAGAAAAACCCGACATGGTGCTGCTTGATATTATGCTCCCTGTTTTAGACGGCTGGCAGGTTTGCCGAGAAATTCGCAAGACCTCCGACTGTCCCCTAATTATGCTCACCGCCAAGGGCGAAACCTTTGACAAGGTTTTGGGACTTGAGCTGGGTGCCGATGACTACATAGTAAAACCCTTTGAAACAAAAGAGGTTATTGCCCGTGTGAGAGCAGTACTCAGACGCTCTGCTCCCGTGGAGGTTGCCGAGGTCAAGGAGGTACATTTTGACAACCTTGACATCAATCTCTCAAACTATGAGCTAAAGGTCAAGGGCGTTCCCGTAAGCACTCCCCCGAAGGAGCTTGAGCTTCTGTATCATTTGGCAAGCAACCCCAACGTAATGTTTACCCGCGACCAGCTTTTGGACGAGGTTTGGGGCTTTGACTACTGCGGAGAAAGCCGAACAATCGACGTACATATCAAGCGAATCCGCGAAAAAATCGACGGTGCTTCCGATAAATGGGAGCTTTCTACCGTATGGGCACGCGGTTATAAATTTGTAACCCATGAGTAAGGGCACGAAGAAACCGCTGATTACAGGCACGGTATTCAAGAGATTTCTCTTTCTCACCCTCTGCGCCTGTATAGTCTGCATTATTATAGTTTACGGACTTTTGACCCTCCCGGTCTCGAACTACATCCGCGACAGCCGTAAGGAACTTCTCCATAAATACTCCTCGGAGATTTCCGAGTATGTGGGCGACGTAACGAAGCTGGGCTTTAATAGCCTTACCCAAGAGGAAAAACAGCTTTTCGCCTCCTCCCTTGAAGCGTTCTCAAGCTCCATGCAGGCTGTGATTACCGTTGTCGACGATAAGGGCAGTTTAGTTTTCACGACTGACAAAGAATTAGTTGAAAGCGGAAACTACCAAATCTCACAAGAGCTTTTGGAAAAGTTCGAGTCAGGCAGCTACGCTGACCACGGAAAGCTGCCGAAAAGCAATAAGGCCTACTACGTTTCCGTTTCTCCCTTTTACCGCGACGGAGAAATCTCCGGTTACTGCATAATCTCCCAAACAACTCTCTGGGCGGCGGACTATGTTCCCTCGGTTACGATTATTCTGCTCAGCCTTATATTCATCGCCGTAGCGGTGGTAATTATACTCTCCTCGGTTTTTGCCTACAATACCTCAAGACCTCTTAAACAGATGGCTGAAGCCTCAAGGCGATTTGCCGTAGGCGACTTTGAAAGCCGAGTTCATGTAAAAAGAAAAGATGAGATAGGCCAGCTTGCAGACGCCTTTAACGAAATGGCGGACTCCCTTGCCGCCTCAGAGGGTATGAGGAGAAACTTTGTTGCGAATGTTTCCCATGAGCTAAAAACTCCCATGACCACTATTGCAGGCTATATTGACGGCATTTTGGACGGAACTATTCCCGAACGTGAACAAAAATACTATTTGGGCGTGGTTTCAAACGAGATTAAAAGACTCTCCCGTCTTGTTACCTCAATGATTTCTCTTTCGAAAATCGACAGCGGTGAAATTGTTGTTCACAAGCAGGAATTTGCGGCTATGGACACAATATTCCAGGTTGCCCTGCAATTTGAAAATCAAATTGCCGACAAAAATCTCGAGATTATCGGACTTGATAAGGATGAGGAAATCTACGCCTACGGCGACAAGGACCTTATTCATCAGGTGCTATATAATCTAATTGAAAACGCGGTTAAGTTCACCCCCGAAAACGGTTACATCAGCTTTGATGTAAGAAAAGAGCAAAACCGCACCTACTTCACAGTTGAAAACAGCGGTGCAGGTATCCTACCTGAGGACCTGCGGCTTGTTTTCGATAAATTCTACAAGGTGGACAAAAGCCGAAGCTCCCATAAAAACAGCATGGGTCTCGGACTGTATATCGCCCGTACCATTGTACTTCTCCATGAGGGCAATATCACCGCGGAGAGTGAGCCACAGAAATTCTGCCGCTTCATCTTCTGGCTTGAGGATGCGCCCTCAAGGAGAATAAAGGAAATAAAAAATCTCCCCAAGGAGGAAAACCATGAACAACGAATTTGAAAATAATCAGAACGCTTACGGAGATACTCCCAAAGCCGCCCCTGTAAACCCGGAGGTGACTCCTGTACCCGATACAGGCTTCGAAGCAAAGCCTGCTTGCACCCAAGAGGCAACAGACGGCATCCGCGAAGAGACAGAGGCTCCTGTCATCAAAGAGGAGGCTCTCACAGATACTCCCGAGTATACTCAGCCCCCTGTCTTTGAGGTACCAGCCGAAGCTCCCCTTATCCCCCCGGCAAAAGCAGCTTCAGAAGCCCCGGCTCAGACCCCGGCTCCTAAGACCTATCAGATTTTAGTCGACCCTAAAACCGGTCAGTACGTCTACACAAACGCGCCTACCGCTCCTGCCTCAACCCCCTACGCACAGCCCTCACCTGCACCCTACGGTCAGCCCTATACCCCTCAGGCTCCCGAAGCGAAACCCAAAAGCCGCGGCAGCAAGGCTTTTATGATTGTTCTCATCGTTCTTTTGGCTGTTTTCTCAATAGGCTTTTTCATGCTCTGCGGCTATCTGCTCAGAGATTATTTTGCTTCTTCCCTTAGTGCTGTTACCCCCACCTCTCCCTCTCAGGAAACTACGTTGCCCGAAGGCGATACTCCAAGCAACATTATCCCCGGCGACAAGAATGAAAACCCCTACTCAAAGGATACGGTTATCGACCTTATGCCTCTCCCTTCAGATAAGAACGATACCTCAAAATACACCACTCAGTATGCCTACAACATAATCTCAGACTCCACCGTAGGAGTTGTGTGCTATGTAAAAGGAAACGATACCGCGGTAAAATCACAGGGCACGGGAATAATTATCTCTGAGGACGGATATATTGTAACCAACAGCCACGTTATAGGCGACAGCAAAACCCTCTATGATGTGCGGATTACCACCGTTGACGGCACCTCCTACGAGGCAATCGTTGTGGGCTACGAC
>JAQXHW010000016.1 GCA_029007475.1 Oscillospiraceae bacterium
ACCCCATATTATTCCTCCTTTTTAGCAATTAGCTTTTGGATAGCTGTTGCGTCCTTAATATCCACTACACCGTCTCTGTTTACATCTCCTGCTTTCGGTAACGCACCTATTATGGCACTATTCATGCCCTTGATAAACTGAAGAGTAATAGAGTCGTCCTCTTTCTGTCCTAAGTGCTTTTTCATCTGAAGTATTGCTGTCTTTGTACTATCACCGGAAATATTATCTATAACGGGGATTTTATTACTAATCAGATTTAACTTCTCAGCAATAACTAATAGAGACTGCACCGCCGCAATTTCATAGTTCACTTTGGTTTCCTTCTCTGTTTTTGGCGCTGATTTTACTACATCGTCGCTGTAAATAATATTCATATCTACATATCCGTCAATACCGGAAACAGTTCCTTCGGATGAATACTGCCAAATGTCACATTCAAGCTGTGGAGATGACGACCACTGAGCAAGCCATATAGGATAAAGTGCTTTCAGCTCGGAGTAATTAAGATAATTCGTAAACCAATTCAGGTTAGAATATACTCCCGACTCAAAGCCGCCCTTAATCACGGTATCGCAAAATGCCTTTGCCATTCCTGTAAGAGTTGCTCTCGAATACTTTGTCATGAAGCTCTCCTCCATATCAAAGAAAACAGGCATTTCAAGGCTTTTTCCCTTTAGTACCGAAAGACATGCTTTTGCCTCCTTTACGGCGTCATCTCGGTTTACGGCATAGGAGTACCAGTAAACGCCTAACTTTACGCCGGCAGCTTTTGCGTTCTTGTAATTTCTCTCAAATTGATTATCAACTTGTGAGGTTTCTCTGCCAAAGCCTGCGCGTATGATTGCATGACCATAGCCCGATTTCTTGACTTTTTTCCAATCAATGCTTCCCTGCCACGTGGAAACATCTATACATTTTATATTTGCCATATTTTTCACCTCCTGCTACATATTATTTAGGCAAGCCCTAATTTGACAAAAATATAGCCTACGATACCTGTAACAATACACAGTAAAATCTTTTCAATTACCGAATCCCAGCGCTTTGCAGGCTTATCCTTGATGACCTTGATATCATTCTTTATCTCGCCTAAGTTTTTGTCCATTTCACTTTGCTTTTCTGCCATAACCGCTACCGCCCTAATAAGCTCGTCCTGTCTTTCTGCCTGTTCTTCTAACTTATCTATTCGTTTTTGATTGGATTTTGCCAAGTCACGAACTTCCTGAAGTTTTACTTCCATATATTTGCCTACTCCTTATCAGTTTTTACTGATTACTAAATCAAGCACATCATCAGACGTAAGAGCAGTGCTTGTATCATTGATTTGAATTTCAATTATTGAATAAGCAATAGCACTTGCGTATGTTTCAACTATGTCGCTGCCATGATAACCGATTTTTACAGTAGTATTTTTACTGTCAACAACCGTTGTTACAGCGGTAGAGTCTGCGCCGCTAATAAACAAATACCTCGTGCCAAGTAAGACTTTATTTGAGTCGTAATAAGCAATTTTCTGTGATTTAGGGAAACTTGAGCCTTGAGCATAATCAATCCTTGTGTCGCAGTAAATATTGAGTATATCTCCTGAGGCGCAAGGGATGTAATTTGACATAAATCTGCCGTTTGCATCAGCAACACCTGTTCCGCTGTGGCGCTTATTAAGTACAACCTCGTCTCTTACAAAGAGGTTTTCTACAATCTTCTTAGCAGTAATTGTTATTACAATATCATCCGTAACATTGTCAATACTGATAACTCCGTTTGCATATACACTTGACGTAATATCGGCACCGCCCATTGTAACTGTTACGGTTGCTCCGTCAAGGGTGTATCCGTCATCCGCTGTAATAGTTGCAGTATAGCTGTTTGATTTATCGATTGACACAGCCGAATTACTTGATGTGGCGTTTGTCAAATTATTTGTAACAGTCGCCAGTTCAGCACTTAAATCTTCGGGAGTTCCATCAATCATACTATGTCTAAAGGCATTAATGTAATTGATACTAACACCCGCAGACACCAAATAATTAACAACCTTATCCCTAAAGGTTTCACCCTTATTTCTATATACGGCGTTTACAAGCCCTTTCCATTCGCTCTCATTTCGGCGGCGAGCAGCTGTGTCGGTTGCTACGCCTGTTTTGAAACAGGTAAGTTCATAATCTTTATCAATATCGGATTGAGATACGCCCAAAACAGCTAATATTATCAATGCAAGTGTTCCTGTTCTGTCCGCTCCGCTTGCACAATGAAAATACAAGGGTTTATCTTTTAATGCACAATCCATAACACAGTCCATCATAGCTTTGATTCCTGATTTATTAGCGAGTGTGTACCAAGCACCGTCTATGTGAGTAAACTCTACACCGTTTCCTATAGGTGATGTGTAGCTTGTTATCTCATCTGCATACCGCAAATTTAGCTCATGTCTGATTTTCAGCATATTGTAAAAAATATCAGCGTCAGCAGCATAGCATTGACCGCCTCTAAACAATTTGCCGTATTTAACCGTTCCGCCGTCACACGCCCAACCGCCAAGGTCGCGGACATTGAAAGCTGACTCAGCTTTTATCATGCGTATTTGTCCTGTTGATTTCAAAGTACCGCTCTGGTCGATAGCTCCGTCAACAATATTTACATAATGGCATAACGTATTAGGAGTTAAATTGAAAATATAATTTTCTCCCTTAACACTGTTTGTGATAGTAGAGCCGCCGTTTGCGCTGTCGTAAACAATTAACGTACCCGCAGATTTCAGATTAACCGCAAAACCCAGAGGCTGGTTGTTGCTTGTTGTGGTTACATAATTAGCAATTTCTGATGTAGTGTAGTCTGTAGAATCGTATGTAACATTGTCAAGAAAACTCTGCACTTCGGGGCGCACCTGCGAAAACTCAACAAGCGGAGTAGCTATGCCTTCAATATCTGACACCTTGTTAATCAGCGCTGTTGTTGTTTCATCTGATGAAGCAGTTACTCCTTTGTTTGAGAGAGTTTCGGCAAGTTTTGCGTTAAGTTCTAAAAGTCTTTGCTTGATCTTAAGCATTATCGTCACCCCCAAGGACTCCCATAATCTCGCTGTCGAGCTGATTGATAACCATATTCGCTATCTCTGTTTTAAGGCTGTTGGATAGTTTTTCCGCTGTTACAGCACCGTCGGCAAGCTTTTCGGTAGTTACTGCACCGTCAGCGAGAACACGACCGGAAACTGCTTTCGATACAATGTGTTGTTCCTGAATCGAGAATGGTTCTATATGCTGTTCCATGATTGACTCTGCTGCGATATGACGTGTTGAAACAGCACCGTCAGCAAGTTTTTCGGCAGTAACCGACCTATCCGCGATTTTATTAGAAGTAACCGCCCAATCGGCAAGTTTTTCTTTGGTCACCACACCATTGGCAAGTTTTTGCGTTGTTACAGCGTTTTCGGCAATATCTCCGGTTTGTGCTTGTCCTTTTGAGGTTTTTCCACTGTCAACGTATGTATTCCTTTCGGCATCAAAACAATACCAATTTCCGTTATCCCCAATATACGGAAGTAATACTCTTTCCTCTTTTATCTCATCACGGATACGGTTTAAGGCTTTTTCGTACTCCAAAAATTCGGTGTTTATGGGAGAATCGGGAGTTTCGGGGTACTCGGCGGTTTTGCCGACGATAAAGGTCTCAGCATTTGTGTGCCAAATCATGCCGTCCTCGGCAAACGCTTTGATTTGAGCCTTCACAATGCCCGCCTTGAAAATATGACTTTCAAGGATATCCCAGGTCAAAAGGACGCCCTCGGAAGTGCTTGCCTTTGGGAGAACAAAAAAATTCACCGAATCATCATCAAATGTCAGATAGAGTCGGTAGGTGGAGACCTCTTGAGTCTCACCCAATACTAAAAATTCAATTTTCTTTCTCAGGTTATCGCCTGCAAAACCGATAAACCTTTCATCTTCCGGAACAAAAAATTTTCCGTTTTGGATTGTAATCATAATTACACCTCCTACTATGGGGTAAAAAAAGAGGAGAAATTGCATAAAAGACTGCAATTTCTCCAAAATTTTTTCAAAATTTATTTTAACAGGGGCTTCAGGAACTGTCCTGTGTATGATTTTTCACAGAGAGCGAGTTTTTCGGGAGTACCCTCAAAGAGTACCTCACCGCCTCCGTCACCGCCCTCGGGACCTAAGTCGATAATATGGTCGGCGGTT
>JAQXHW010000017.1 GCA_029007475.1 Oscillospiraceae bacterium
TTACTCTGTTGATAGATAAACATTGACGCCTGCCATAGAACCAATTCTGCGGATTGAAACATTGTAGCGGTCTATGCTGATATTCTCTTCCTCGTTAATCTCATCAAGGCAGGAGAAGAAAAAATATTCTCCCGAATAGAAAAGATTTTCCACAGCATAGTCGTAGTACATTCCCGTACCTATATGGATATATACGGGGAAACGCTCTCCTGCGGAGTTCTGAGCCGCACCTACAATTGCTTCTTTTAGCTTATCCTTGCTCTCCTGCGAAAAATCATCGATTGTAACCGCGCTCTTTTGATAGTAGTTTTGGCTCTTGTCATTACATTCGGGTACGATCACGTTGAAGCTCTTGGGCGCAGTCCACTCGTTGCCGCAGATTTGCTCATCGGTAAGCTCTGAGTACAGAGGATTGATAACATGGTCAATCTCAAGCTGGTCGGTACTCAAGTTAAAGTAGTCGTAACAGACGCCTACCTCCTTATCCTCTGCCCATGTTGTATCAACATAATACCAATCTCCGTAGATTTCAACACAGTTCCACATATGAAGCTCGTAGCTGCCAACCCCTAAGACGCCGTAGCTTTCAATCCCCACAGCAGAGAGCAGCATTTGGAAAAGTCTTGAGTATCCCTCGCAGACTGCTCTGCCGTCTACTAAAGCTCCGTAGGCTGTAAATGCCTTATAGTCGTCCTGAATACTCTTAACATCCTCAGCATAGTCGCAGGCTTCAACCACCCGGTCGTGAATAAAAAGCTCTCTTTCGTATTCATCAAGGCCGCGGCCTGCCTTTGAGATAACCTCATTAGCTTTTTTGCTTAGCTTTTCTGCGCTCAGTTCAATCTCACGGCCGCTCATAAAGGAGAAAAGCTGAAGTACGGTTTTTGTGCTTCCTACTGCATATTCAAAGTTGTTATCAATCCAGTAAACCTGGGGATGGTCGCAGAAATAGGCGGAGATTACCACTCTAAGCTCTGCCTCGGAGAGCACCTGACCTTGAAGGGTAATTTTCAGGGTGTTGTAAACTTCTTTCCCCGCAGATTTCTCCTTGGCAATATAATAGACGCTGTTGTCGATTTTTTTATAGCAAATCCTCATAGCTTCGCTTTCAAGACTTTCATAGCCTCTATTAAGCTCAGCAGAAGAATAATATTCAGATTTAATATCAAGTATAGACCTATCTACGGAATAGAAGCCCTCGTACTGAACCTGCACGGGGACCGTGGTGGAAAACTGCTCATGGGGATGCTCGGTTGAGCCATGAGAGAGAGTTAAGTCGCACCCCGCAAAGGAGGATACGACAAAACAAAACAGCACTAATGCCGTTACTATTTTTTTCATACGCCACTCCTAATCCCTTATACTTAAAGGGAACAAAGGGACAGCAGAGCTGCTGTCCCTCTATTAAATATGTGATACTTACTTAGAAAGTCTTTCCTTAAGACCTGAAAGCTGTGCTCTGAGCTCCTCGGGGAGTCTGTCGCCAAACTTCTTGTAGAACTCCTCAATGCCTGCGACCTCTGAGAGCCACTTCTCGTTGTCAACTTCGAGGATTGATTTGAGAACATCAATATCCATATCAAGACCCTCAAGGTTGATATCCTCGGCAGCAGGAACGTAACCGATAGCAGTCTCAGTTGCGTCTGCCTCGCCGTTGCAGCGCTTAACAATCCACTCAAGAACGCGGAAATTGTCACCAAAGCCCGGCCAGAGGAAGTTGCCCTCGTCGTCAAGACGGAACCAGTTAACATTGAAGATTTTGGGGGCATTCTCACCGAGAACTTCGCCCATATCAATCCAATGCTTAAAGTAGTCTCCCATGTGGTAGCCGCAGAAGGGAAGCATAGCCATGGGGTCACGGCGAACAACACCGACTGCGCCTGTTGCAGCAGCAGTAGTCTCGGAAGCCATTATAGAACCTACGAATACGCCGTTGTTCCAATCTCTTGACTGGTAAACGAGGGGAGTAGTCTGTGCACGTCTGCCGCCGAAGATGATAGCGCTGATGGGAACACCCTTGGTTGAGTCGAACTGGTCGCTGATGCAGGGGCAGTTCTTAGCAGGAGCTGTAAAACGGCTGTTGGGATGAGCACCCTTCTTGTCGGAGGTCTTTCCGTTCCAAGGCTCACCAATCCAGTCAGTTGCGTTCTCGGGAGGATTCTTATCAAGTCCCTCCCACCAAACTGTATTGTCATCAAGGTTGTGAACTACGTTAGTGAAAATTGTGTCCTTACGAGTTGAAGCAAGAGCGTTGGGATTAGACTTTGCGTTTGTGCCGGGAGCAACGCCGAAGAAACCGTTCTCGGGGTTGATAGCATAGAGCTTGCCGTCCTCACCCTTACGCATCCAGGCGATATCGTCGCCTACTGTCCAAACCTTGTAGCCCTTTGAGGTGTAGCCCTCGGGAGGAATAAGCATAGCAAGGTTGGTCTTGCCGCAAGCAGAGGGGAATGCAGCAGAAACATAAGTTACCTTGCCGCTGGGGTCTTCGATACCGAGGATGAGCATGTGCTCAGCCATCCACTCATGCTGCTTACCGAGGTAGGAAGCAATACGAAGTGCGAAGCACTTTTTGCCGAGAAGTACGTTTCCGCCGTAACCGGAGTTAACGGAGATAATGTAGTTGTCCTCGGGGAAGTGGCAGATATATCTCTTTTCCTCGTCGATATCACAGCGAGCGTGGAGACCCTTAATCCAATCCTCGCTGTCGCCGAGAGTATCGAGAACAGCCTTGCCGGTACGGGTCATAATGTCCATATTGAGAACAACATATATAGAATCGGTAACCTCAAGACCAATCTGAGAGAGAGGGGAGCCGATAGGACCCATGGAATAAGGGATAATATACATTGTTCTGCCCTTGTAGCTGCCACGGGCAATATCAAAGAGCATCTTGTATGCCTTCTCAGGATCCATCCAGTTGTTTGTAGGACCTGCGTCCTCCTCGTTCTTGGAGCAGATAAAGGTTCTTCCCTCAACGCGGGCAACGTCGTTTACTGCGGTGCGATGGAGGTAGCAACCGGGAAGCTTCTCCTGATTGAGCTTAATCATCTCGCCGGTCTCGCAAGCCTCGGCACGGAGTGCTTCAACCTGCTCTCTTGAGCCGTCAATCCATACTACTTTATCAGGAGTAAGGAGAGCCTGCATTTCGTCAATCCATTTGAGAACTGATTTGTTGGTTGTCATAGTATTTGAACTCCTTTCATAGGGAAAATATACTTAGGTAAAATTATCACCTATCAAAATTAATTTTATCATATTCCAAATTGTATGGCAATATGTATTTGTTAATTTTTTCACACAGTTTCGTGAATACTTTTGGATATTTTGCCTGAATCGTTTTTCGCGCTCCGTTTTAGCGGTAATCAATAGGTAAAGTTGCAACCGCATTCAGGTCAAGCTCGGCAACATTTCCGCTTAAGAATTCATAGTAAGCCTGCGAGCCCACCATAGCGGCATTATCTCCACAGAGAGATACTCTTGGTACATATAGCTCTAAGTTGCGCTCAGCTGAAATTCGTGCCATTTCCCGGCGCAGGAGGGTGTTCGCAGAAACACCGCCTGCGACAACGATTGTTTTAGCACCGAATTTCTCCGCCGCCTTAAAGGTGTTTTCGGTAAGGCAATCCACCACAGCACGTCTGAAAGATGCGCACATATCCTCTTTTATAATCATTGTACCCTTTTGTTCGGCATTGTGAATTGTATTAATAACTGCGGTTTTCAGTCCCGAAAAGCTGAAATCAAACTCAGAGCCGGCAACTGTCGGATGTGGCAATACATAGGCTCTTTCATTACCTCTTTCGGCTAATTTATCAAGTTCGATTCCTCCGGGATAGGGCATACCCATAGTGCGCGCAGCTTTGTCAAAGGCTTCACCTGCGGCATCGTCGCGGGTCTGACCGATTACATGCATTTTTGTATAGTCCTCTACCGCCACAATATGACTGTGCCCTCCCGACACAACAAGGCACAAAAAGGGTGGCTTTAGCTTCAAATGAGTAATGTAGTTGGCGGCAATATGCGAACGCAGGTGGTGTACCCCAATTAAGGGCTTACCTGTTGCAAGAGAGAGTCCCTTAGCAAAATTCACACCCACTAAAAGCGCTCCGATTAAGCCCGGCGCAAAGGTAACGCCGATTGCATCAATATCCTCCATGGTGACCTCTGCCGCGTTTAGGGCTTCTCTCACCACACCTGAGATCGACTCAGCATGACGGCGGGAGGCAATTTCGGGAACAACTCCGCCGTAGAGTCTGTGTTCCTCAACCTGAGAGGCAACAATCGAAGAAAGAACAACTCTGCCGTCCTCAACTACTGCGGCGGCGGTTTCGTCGCAGGAGCTTTCGATAGCTAATATCTTCATAATATAATATCACACCTTTCTTGAGTGGTAGCGGTTAGGGACAGGGGTTAAGCGGTTATTAATGCTCTTTTCGATAAAGCCGC
>JAQXHW010000018.1 GCA_029007475.1 Oscillospiraceae bacterium
TATTCCGGCAAAGGGTCGGATATTTTTTCGGGGAGCAGCTTTAAGGCTTCTTTGACGGCATTTACAATCTGTTTATTCGAGAGGCCTGCGGTCAAAGCATAAACAGGATGAAGTCCGGTATTCTGAGGCAAATCCTCCGAAAATTCGGGAGAGATCATTTGAAGTCCGGAAAAATCCCTTGTAACCTTTCCCCTGAAGATATATTCCCTATCATACTTGAGCATTGAGGTTATGTACTTATTGTTGAAGAAAACAAGTCGCATAACGTCAGACCCGTCGGAGATTTCCGCGTTTACAATATAGCGGTTGCCGGGAAGTCTGCTCTCACGCATTTTTGCCGAAAGTATACCTTTTACACAGCAGGTATCGCCGGGGGTAGCCTGAGCTATTGATGTAGGGGCAGTCCAGTCCTCATAATCTCTCGGAAAATGGTAAAGCAAGGCCCCGATGCTGTTAATTTTCAGCTTGTGAAAAAGTTCTTCCTTCACAGCACCGACGCCTTTAATATTTCTTATTGGCTGTAAAAACAAAGATGCCATAACCTTACCTTCAAAAAGAAAAAGGCGGATGAAAAGCATCCGCCCTAAGTTTAATTATTCTTCTGCGGATTCAATACCGAGAATGTAATAGTAAATGGGCTGTCCGCCGTTAATCATGTTGATATCTACGTTGTCGCCGTACTTAAGAGTAAGCTCTGAAAGAGTCTCGTCCGCTTCCTCTTGAGTTACGCCTTCACCGTAGATAAGGGTGATGAAGGTTGTGTTCTCGTCAATCATGGACTTGGCCAGCTTAAGGAGAGCCTTCTTGGGAGAGGTCTTATCGGTAACGGTTAATTTGCCGTTGTCGAGACCGATAATCTCGCCTTCCTTAATCTTCTTCATACCGAACTCAGAGTCACGAGCCGCAAAGGTAACCTGACCTGTGGAAACGGTCTTGATAATATTGCGCATATTTCCCTTATTGATAACAGGTCCTTCTGTGGGGTCATAAGCAAGGAGTGCGCAGATACCCTGAGGGATTGTTTTTGTATGGAGGATAATAACCTCTCTGTCCTCAACGAGCTTCTGAGTCTGCTCAGCTGCCATAATAATATTTTTATTGTTGGGCAATACGAAAACAGTCTTTGCGGGTGTTGCCATAATTGCCTCGTAGATGTCGTCTGTGCTGGGGTTCATGCTCTGACCGCCGGAAACAACGTGAGTACAGCCAAGGTCAGTAAACAGTGCTTCAAGGCCCTCGCCGCTTGCTACGGCTACAAAGCCTACTTCCTCCTCGGGAGCTACCGGCTCCAGCTTAGCTTTTTTCTTCATGCGGTTCTTCTCGTCAGCCTTTGCCTGCTCATGCTGCTGGCGCATGTTCTCAACCTTAACTGTGAGGAGCTGACCGAATTCGAGACCCTTTTGCAGAGCAGTACCGGGGGTTTCGGTATGAACGTGTACCTTGATAATCTCCTCATCGTCAACTACAACTACGCAGTCGCCGATAGTCTCGAGGAAAGCACGAAGCTCTAAGGGGTCGGTAGTAATCTCGGCGTCTCTGCCGACGATAAACTCTGTGCAATATGTGAAATTAATTACCTCATCAAATTCAGCGGCGGCACTGCGGAACACATCAGTCTCTGCTTCTTCATTAGCGCCTGACTCTGCAGTAAACTCAACCATAACGTCGTCTTTAATGACGCTGAGCATACCCTCAAAGATAACAAGGAGACCTTTACCGCCTGCGTCAACTACGCCTGCCTTTTTAAGAACAGGGAGAAGCTCGGGAGTTCTGTCAAGAGATTCTGAGGCTGCGTCGCAAATAACAGACCAAATCTCAGCCGCGTCGCTTGTTTTCTTAACAGCCTTAGCGCCTGCCTCGAATGCCTCGCGGGCAACTGTGAGGATTGTACCCTCTGTCGGCTTCATAACAGCCTTGTATGCGGCATCAACACCGATACCGAGCGCTCTAACCAAATCTTTGCCGTTTGCCTCATCCTTACCCTCAAGGCCGTTAGCAAAGCCCCTGAAAAGGAGGGAGAGAATAACGCCGGAGTTGCCTCTTGCACCGCGAAGCATGGCGGAAGCTACTGTTTTTGCAACCTCGCCTGCACCCTTGGCATCAGATGTCTCAAGAGCCTTTGTTGCGGCGGAAATAGTCATACCCATATTTGTACCTGTGTCGCCGTCAGGTACAGGGAAAATATTAAGGTCGTTAATTCTTTCCTTCTGCGAGCAGATGTTATTAGCACCGGAAATAATAGCTTTTTTTAGTTGAGCACCGGTCAGCATCGAAACACATCCTTATATTAAGATTTGAATTTTCTTCGTTAATACATAAATTAACACATACCATTATAATCTACATGACAAATTGTTTCAAGAGAATAATGTCAAAATTGTTCATTTGCATAAAATAATCAATAATAAAAGTAAACATTTGCCGCTTTAGGCACAAGATATAATATTGACTTTCTGCAAAAACACACCATATATTGTCTAAACTTATCTAATGCACATACTCTCTGCGCTAATAGCTTTTCCTGTTTTTTCGTCGATTTCGAAAAGCACGCAATCCATTGAGCATTCACCCTTTATAGGCTCGAAACGGATAGGCAGTTTATCTCTGAAACTCGTAATTGTAATTGCAGGGTCGACACCTAAAACAGACTGACAGGGGCCTGTCATACCGGCGTCGGTAATATATCCTGTACCCTTTGGAAGCACCTGTGCATCGGCAGTTTGAACATGGGTATGGGTACCGAACACAGCGGAAACTCTGCCGTCAAGATAAAAACCTAAAGAGCGCTTCTCGCTTGTTGCTTCTGCGTGAATGTCAACTACTATTATATCCGCTTTCATATCATCTAAAACACCGTCAACTGTATAAAAAGGGCAATCAAGAGGTGCTGAGTTAAAAACATTACCAATGAGATTGATAACTCCCACGGTATAGCGGCCCATATCAAGGATACAATATCCCCTGCCGGGGGTGGTACTCTTCGGATAGTTTGCAGGTCGGATGATAAATTCGTTATCCTCAAGGTAGGAGTAAATCTCTCGTCTGCGAAAAGCATGATTTCCCAAGGTTATTACGTCAACTCCGCTTTGGAAAAGGAAGTCGGCAGAGGTTGGATGAACACCGTTGCCGTCTGCAGAATTCTCGCCGTTGCATATTACAACATCAATTCCCATATTTTTCTTGAGAGCAGGCAGACGCTTTCTCAGAAATTCACAGCCGATTCCCGCCACAACGTCACCTATGCAAAGAAGTTTCATTAAATCAACCCTTTCTAACTTTTTAATTATACCACAGCTACTCCTGATTTACAACAAAGACTTCCTCTTTTGCGATATCCTCTACGCAGGTATAAAGTACATCCAAGGAGTAAGAGTCCTCTGTTTCGCTTATTTTCAGCTTCGGATTAATGCTGTCGGTATTTGAAAGGGCGAAAAGTCGGTAAAGATAATCCTCAGTTTTTAGCATTTCTCTCGCGGCATCTACGGATAGAGAAAAATCTTTATTCTCATACCGAATAATAATTTCCTTTTTCAAGCCGAACTCCACAGTTGTACCTCTGAGATTAAGTTTTTCGGTTAATATATTTGAAGTGTAATCTCCTGAAGCAGTCTCGAAGGTTATGGGGAATGTGAAAAAACAGAATATGAGGTTGTTTCTCACGATGGGGGCTTGAGGCTCTTTGAAAACTCCGTTTTTCATAACGGTGAATTTTTCCTGTCTTACGGTTTGAGCCATTACCTTACCTCTCGCACGAACATAGTCTATCTCGTCGAGAGCATTCACCATGGCTGAGCTTATAAGAAGCTGTCCCTCGATTACCGCTGAGCCTGCCTCTACTTCTGCACTGCCGTTTTCAGCGAGAACGCTCAATACTAAACCGTCGTGAGATGCCTTTATGTTACAGGGGGTTTTTGAGTCGATAATATCGGGCTTTACGGCTTTTTCCTTAATCTCAATCTCAGCCTTGGTTCCGATTAGATTTACGGACATCCAGCCTATTTCGGGAAATTCGCTCATAAGGCTTCGCTCTATTCTATGTGTATCAAGAGAATTCTTAAATGCACCCGGCTTTAAGCCCTCCGACTCCAAAAATTCCAAAACTGCGCTTGAACTTATGGTATTTACTCCCTTAAGCTCCACAGTCCAAACAAAACCCTGCATGGATATTGAGATAACAAGAAAGAGTATCAGACCTACAAAAAGTCCCCGCCGGTTTTTGTATTTTGCCAGCAGAAAGGGTATTCCTATTCTTTTCCTCACTCTGAGATGTACTCCCGATTTCTTTGCAAGGGTTCGAATTTTGCGGTAATCAGAGAGGTACATAGCGGCAAAAAAGCCATTTTCCCTGCTTATATTAAAAACAAAGATACCCCTGTGCATACAGATATTTATAAAACGCTCAGGGAAAGCTCCGAAAATCTCAAAGATTACATAGCCGCGAAAGAATCTCAACAGCTTTTCTATCACATAATCACCTACAATAAAAACTCAATATTTTTGATAAAGCCCTCAATAATCAGAGAGGTGGCAGAAATATACCTCAGGTCAAGTCCCCGTCCCGTCAATGAAACGACGAAATCCCCAAGATTCACTTTTATTTCCTCACGGGAATAAAGAAGAACTCCCCTGCTACCCTCTATGGATGCCCGTCTATTGCCCTCAAGCTCAATCAGAGGACTCTTACCCATTACGTCACCTACCGTGTATCTTAGTCCTCTCAGTTTCTTGTTACCCTGCTTTTCCAAAAAATCAACTCGCTTTTGTTTTTGTTAATTTTTATGCCGAAGTGTTCATATATATTAGTCGGTGAGACTAATGAAATTTTGCAAAACATATACAAAATCAACCGTTATCTCAGCTCTTCTCTTTTTTATATCAGGCTTGGTTTTGCTGCTTGTTTTCCCAAGGGAAGCGAGAAACGGCGGTACAAACGGAGCATATCTCTGTATTCAGGTGCTTATCCCCTCTCTTTTTCCCTTTATGGTCCTCTCGGATTTTTCTGTTCAGTCAGGTCTTGTAAGTTATATACCGAACTTTGTGAGCAGAGTTACAGGTTTTCTTTTTAACCTGCCGAAAGAAGCCGCGGCTGTGGTAATTCTATGTCTTATCGGCGGTTATCCGGTTGGTGCGAAAGCAATTAAATGCCTTTATGACGAGGGATATCTTTCAAAAGCCCAGGCAAGCAGGATGTGTCTTTTTTCGGTAGCCTCAGGGCCGGGATTTTTGGTAACCTACATAGGCGCGGTTATGACAAAAAACTTAAAGCTTGTATATTTTCTTACTTTAGCACAAACTATAACTG
>JAQXHW010000019.1 GCA_029007475.1 Oscillospiraceae bacterium
TAAACCGCACCGTTACAAACGAAAGACTTGCACGCAGGGGATATTATGACATATCCGAAGCGTACAAGTCTATGCACTCAATATGACTTACCGCCGTGTACAAAACCGTACGCACGGTGGTGTGAGAGGTCGGCTACTCAATTAATGGGTAGCCGACCTCTCGGTTTCTTTAGGCAGGAAGCGTATCCTTATAGCTTTCGTTAGCCGGCTATAATGAAATTTCCCATGTCATATTTATTTTTCTGCAAGGATAGAGGCGATAACCTCACGCTCGTCAAGGTGATATTTAACACCTCTGATTTCCTGGTAGTCCTCGTGACCCTTGCCCGCAAGGACGATGATATCTCCCTCCTGAGCATTTTCGATAACGTAGCGGATAGCGTCTACTCTGTTGGGCACGATAACATATTTGCCCTCTGTCTTGTCGATGCCTGTCTTGATATCTGCGATAATGTCGTTTACGTCCTCGAAACGTGAGTTATCCTCGGTTATAACGGTAAGATCCGAGAGCCTGCCCGAAACCTCTCCCATTTCATAGCGGCGAGCCTTGGGGCGGTTTCCTCCTGCGCCGAAAAGGGTAACAAGTCGGGTTGGGTTATATTCGCGGAGAGTAGTAAGTACGTTTTCCATACTCATGGCGTTGTGAGCATAGTCAATGAGCAGGGTGTAGTTATGGGGAGTGGGGTAGACCTCAACCCTGCCCTTAACGGAAACCGTATCAAGTCCCTTTAATATAAATTCATCCTCTACCGAAAGCTCGGAGCAAACGGAAATTGCGGCGAGAGCATTGTAAACTGAAAATCTGCCGGGAATGGCAACGTCAACGGAGAGATTTTTATAACCCTTTGTTTCAAAGTGTACGCCGATGTAGCCGGGCCTTGCAATAAGAGAGTCGTCCGAGCCTACAAGGTCGGCTTTCTCAGAGAAGCCGTAGGTTTTTACCTCGCAGGTGCTGTCCTTTAGGAGTCTCTCGGTGTTCTCGTCGTCAATGTTTACTATTCCTGTTCTGCACTGCTTAAAGAGCATAGCCTTGCAGGAGAGGTATTCCTCCATATCCTTGTGCTCGCTGTCGCCGATATGGTCGTGAGAGAAGTTTGTGAAAACACCAAAATCAAAGAGAATGTTGTCGGTACGGTGCTGTTTAAGACCTATTGAGGAAACCTCCATAACAACAGCCTTACAGCCCGCGTTTATCATTCTTCTCATGGCCTGCTGAATTTCGTAGGACTCGGGAGTTGTGTTGGCTGTTTTGAAGATTTTGTCCCCGAAAAGAATGCCGAGAGTACCGATTGTGCCGGTTTTAATGCCTGAGGCTTCAAGAATGGAGCGTATCATGGCGACTGTGGTGGTTTTGCCCTTTGTGCCCGTGATTGCTATGGTTTTTAGCTCCTTTGCGGGATTTTCAAAGTATTCCGCGCTCATTTTTGAAAGGGCAACACGGGTGTCCTCAACCTTGATAACAGTAACTCCCTCGGGTATTTCAATATCGTCACAGACAACAAGGCAGGAGGCTCCGCGTTCGGCGGCGTCCCGGGCATATTTGTGTCCGTCGGTGACGAAGCCCTTGAGACAAACGAAGGCACAGCCCTTAACAACCTTTCTTGAGTCGTAGATAACATCGCTTATCTCCACGTCGGTGTTGCCGCTTTGAAGTATATAATCTATGCCGTCAATCAGCTTTGAAAGTTTCATAAATATATAATCCTCCCTATATATTATTGATGTAATATATGTTAAATTTACATCTTTTTGACGCGCTTGTCAATGAAAAGAGAGGGAGATTTTGGCGGCGATTTGGTGAATATCACAGAGAAACTAAAGAAATAAGCTATAAAAACAGCATTTTTCCAAAAAGGAAGCAAAACTATGTCGGGTGGGGGCAAAATCTCCTTAATAGTCAAGCCTGATTTAGCAAAATGCACAAGAGGGCTATGCTCGAATGGCACAAATTACGGAGGTTATTATTAGACAAGTTTACCATATCAAAAAAATATCCCCGTTAAATTGCACAAAAATTTATAACCAATTTAGTGTTTTAGATAAAAAGTACAAAGGGAGTTGAAATTCCGGCGGCTTTTGTGGTATTATTACATTAAGTGAATACGCATATATGCGTGAAAGGCAATGCGGAAAACACTCGGCGTTGGTGATGCGCTGAAATTTATCTGAAAAGGAGTTTTTATCATGAAAATCACAAAGATCCTTGCACTGGTTCTTGCAGCTGTTATAATAATATACTGCTTCGCAGCATGCGGCGGCTCAACCGGTGGCACAGGAACAACAAATGCACCTGCAGGTTCAGATGCTCCCGCAGGCACAGACGCACCTGTTGGCGCAGCAACCGTATGGGATGACGCTCTCATCGCTGCTCTCGGCGAGGCTATTAAGGCTGAGGCTGACGGCAAGGAGATCACCCTTAAGGTTTGGGGCCCTGAAAAGGCTCAGGACGAGTTCAAGGCAGAGCTTGATGCTTTCGCAGAGCTCTTCAAGGACTACGCAACAATTAAGTATGAAGTAGCTATCCAGGGCGAAGGCGACGTTGCAGGTATGGTTATCAATGACCCCGACGCTGCAGCAGACGTTTTCTCTTTCCCCTCTGACCAGCTTAACAAGCTCACAAATGCTAAGGCAATTGAGGCAGCTTACTATCCCGAGCAGATTAAGGCAGACAACACTCCCGCTTCCGTAGCAGCAGCTTCCGATGACGGCGTAGTCTATGGCTATCCCGAGACCGGCGATAACAGCTACGTTATCTGCTACGACAAGAGACTTGTTTCCGACGAGCAGGTTAAGACTCTCGAGGGTATCTTAGAGGCATGTAAGGCTAGCGGCAAGAAGTTCATCATGGACTGCGGCGACGGCTTCATTGCCTGTACTTTCCTCTTCACCGGCGGTCTTGTACTCGACGGCTTTGAGGAAGACGGTATGACTCAGAAGTTCAACGATTATGACATCAACCAGGTTACCGCAGCCGTTAAGGCTTTCTCCGACGCTTTCGTAGGCGCAGGCAAAAACTTCGAGTCCAACAACTCCAGCCAGGTTGTTGACGGCTTCAAGAACGGCACAACCGCAGCAGGTGTTCTTGGTTCTTGGGATGCAGCAGCAGCAACAGCAGTTCTCGGCGAGAACGTTGGCTATGCTATCCTTCCCACAATCAAGGTTAACGGTACCGACACCCAGATGATTAACATGTTCGGTTACAAGTACCTCGGCGTTAACAACCAGACAAAGTACCACACAACCGCTCAGACCCTCGCTTTCTACATGACCAACGAGGATAATCAGGTTAGACGTGCATCTAATCTCGGCTGGACTCCCGCTAACGTAAACGCACAGAACAACGACGCAGTTAAGAGCGCTCCCCACATGTCAGTATTCCTCGCACAGAGCGAGTACTCCGTAGCTCAGACCGCTATCGCAGGTACATTCTGGGATCCTCTCGCAGCTCTCGGTAAGTATATCACAGAAGCTAACAACGACCGTTCAACTGAGGCTATCCAGAAGGAAGTTGAGGCTTGTCTCGCAGGTATCCGCGACGAATAATTAATCTTGCGGTTAATTTCAAACGGACTGCATTTTGCGTGATTTGATTTACTAAGCCAAAAGGGTGGCTCGTACCTTATAACGAGCCGCCCTTTACTTAACAGTATCAATACTATCTAAATTCAATTTTTAGATAAAGGAGAGTGAGCAGAGGTGACATATACCGAATACATGTCGCTGAATGCTTTCCAGCGATTTTGGTTCAAATTTAAGGAATTCATAAAGGCTATTCCCGGCGGACTCAAGAGATTCTTCTGCGCTATCGGCAGAGGCATCAAAAAGTTTTTCTTCGGAATCGGTAAAGGCTTTAAGAATTACTTTGTCGGTTTTGTAAAAGGTGATGTTTTCGTTAAGCTCTCATATCTCATTATGGGTGCCGGAAACCTCGCAAGAGGTCAGATTGTAAAAGGCCTCCTTTTCTTAGCCATACAGGCAGGCTATATTATGTATATGGTCTTCTTCGGCGGCTATTTTTTAATGCACTTATTCCCTCTGGAAGCTGTTGTTACCCAAGAGCAGAAACCCCTGCCCCTCGGTGGCTTTACAACCGTTGAACACGTTGAAGCATACAGTAACCAGATTCTTCTCTACGGTATTCTTTCCATCCTGCTGACTATTGTATTTTTTGCACTTTACATAGTCAGCGTCAAGTCTGCACAAAAGACTTCTGAAATTGTAAAATCCGGCAAGAAAGCACCGACTTTCAGAATGGAAACTCATGAGCTTCTTGACTCCAAGTTCCACTCAACCCTGCTTTCATTGCCTGTCATTCTTATATTTGTGTTTGTAATCGTTCCCCTTATCTTTATGATAACCATGGCGTTTACAAACTACTCGGATGTCAATAACCGTTCCTTTAACTGGGTAGGTTTCGACAACTTCGCCGAGATCTTCAGCACCTCATCCGAGGGCGGCGCCTCCATGGGTTACACCTTCCTTAATATCACAATGTGGACGCTCATTTGGGCGATTGCCGCTACCTTCTCCAACTATATACTCGGTATGATTTTTGCTCTCATGATCAACAAGAAGGGCATTAAGCTTAAGAAGCTCTGGAGAACACTTTTCGTTATGACAATTGCTGTTCCCCAGTTCGTTACCCTCCTCGTTATCTCTCAGATGTTGGGCGCATCTCAGGACAGCCCCTTGAACCTCATTATCGAGATGTTTACGGGACATACCTCTACCTTGGACCTTTGGACAACCGCCTACGACGGCTGGCTTGCCCGAATTACGGTTATAGTAGTTAACTGTTGGGTTGGTATTCCCTATACTATCCTCATGACTACCGGTATTCTTATGAATATCCCCGAGGACCTTTACGAGAGCGCAAGAATTGACGGCGCAGGCCCTGTAAAGAGCTTTATGAAGATTACTCTTCCCTATATGCTCTTCGTTACCACTCCTTATCTCATTACAACCTTCATCGGCAACATCAATAACTTCAACGTTATCTACCTGCTCTCTGAAGGCGGACCTAAGGTTAGCGAGTACAAGTACAGCGCAGGTAAGACAGACCTGCTCATCACCCTGCTTTACAAGCTCTCAATTAACCAGAATAAGTACGGCTTAGGCGCCGCAATCGGTATTTTGGTATTCATTGTCTGTGCAACGGTTTCACTTGTAACCTTTAACATGACAAAATCTGCAAAGAGTGAGGAGGAGTTCTCATGATAAAAAGCTATAAATTGAGAAGAGGTATTGCCAATACCTTTATTTATATTTTTCTGATTGTCATGTGCCTTATTTGGATATTCCCCCTTGTGTGGCTTTTGCTCCACTCTTTCAGAATTGACCCCAACGGCGGTACACCCGCTATCCTCACCGACCACTTATTCCCCTACTTTAACGAGCTTGGCTTCGACAACTACATCGGCCTTTTCACAAAGACCCAGTTCTTACAGTGGTTCGGAAACACTCTGATTGTTTCTACTTGCAGCTGTATCATTTCAACCCTTTCTGTGCTTATGGTAGCATACGCATTCAGCCGTCTCAGATTTAAGGCACGTAAGCCTTTCATCAACATCGGTATGGTTATGGGTATGTTCCCCGGCTTTATGACAACCATCGCTCTTTACTACATCTTAAAGATGATGGGTCTTACTCAGACACTGGTTGGACTTATCCTATGTTACAGCGGCGGCGCAGGCTTAGGATACCTCGTTGCTAAGGGCTTCTTCGATACAATCCCCAGAGCTCTTGACGAGGCCGCTACTATCGACGGCGCAAACAAGAACCAGATTTTCTGGAAGATTATTCTTCCCATGTCTAAGCCTATTGTTGTTTACACCGTTCTTACTTCCTTTATCGGACCTTGGTGTGACTTCATTCTCGTTAGAATTATCATGGGTACAGAGACCTCCATGTATACGGTTTCGAGAGGTCTGTGGATGTGGACCGACAAAGAGTACAAGACCGAGTATTATCGTTACTTCCTCTCCGGTTCCGTTGTTGTTGCTATTCCCATTACTGCACTGTTCCTTTACATGCAGAAGTACTACGTTGAAGGTGTTACTGCCGGCGGCGTTAAGGGTTAATAGCAAAGAATTAATAAAACTTAAGGGCAATCGCTTCGGCGGTTGCCTTTTTTTGTGCGGTAAAGCTGTGATTTAAGCGGTCTAAGGTTTTTTACAGTCGAAATACCCGTATATTCAGCGAAAAAACCACTTGCTACCTTTAGGGCAATCGGTTATAATGATTATGTAAGCATATTTAACCAATATATAAATTTACGGAGGACAAAATGAAAAAGTTAATTTCCCTTATTATTGTCTGTGCGCTGTGCCTGGGCGCTTTCAGCCTTTCAGCTTGCTCAAATTCTCCCCAAGAGGCAAAGCTCGACCCCGAAAATATGCCTGTGCACGTTTCGGACGACAAGTACAGAAACTACTATCATATCTGGGTTTGCTCCTTTAACGATTCAAACGGCGATGAGGTAGGCGATATTAACGGCATCACAGAAAAGCTGGATTATATCAACGACGGCGACCCCACCACCGATACCGATTTAGGCCTTGACGGAATCTGGCTTTCTCCCATAATGCCCTCTGATTCCTACCATAAATATGACGTAGACAACTACATGGATATTGACCCCGAATTCGGTACACTTGAGGACTTCGACCGCTTTATTGCCGAGTGTGATAAACGCGGAATTACAGTTATTCTCGACCTTGTTCTCAACCATTGCGGTACAGGCCACGAGTATTGGAAAAAGGCAGTAGAAGAGGTAAAAGCAGGTAACCTTGAAGGCTACGCTAAGTATTATCGCTTTACTTCCTCAGGCGGCTTCCCCGGCGAGGGCTACCGTCAGCTTGGCGGCTGTCCCGGTATTTGGTTCGAGGGTCAGTTCACCTCCGAAATGCCCGAGTGGAATCTTGCCTACGAGGGTACGAGAGAGTATTTCGAGGAGGTTGCAAAGTTCTGGCTTGACCGCGGCGTAGGCGGCTTCCGTCTTGACGCAGTTAAGTACATGACCGACGAGACAACCGACGGCGCCGAGTTCTTAAATTGGTTCTATACTACCGCTCAGAAATACAAACCCGACGTATATATGGTAGGCGAAAACTGGCAGGGTAACTCCGAGCTTTACGAAATATATGAGTCAGGTATCGACAGCCAGTTTACTTTCTCATTCGCAACTTCTTCAGGCAATATCGCCTCAGCGGTTAAATCCGGTGACGGAAAGACCCTTGCAGCGCAGCTCAAGAAGTTTGACGACAACAGCCACAAGGCTAACGAGAACGTTATTAACGCAATGTTCCTCTCTAACCACGATACGGTAAGAAGCGGAAATTACTTCCCCGCGGGTCTTGCTCAGCAGAAAATGGCGGCGGCTGCATATCTGCTTATGCCCGGCAACTCCTTTACCTACTACGGTGAAGAAATCGGCATGAAAACCCCCTCTGCAAACGTCCAAAACGACGCATATTTCCGCGGACCTATGATTTGGGACGGCGACGTTGAGCCTGATATTTGGTGTACCGCAGGCGCATACTCAGAAATTCCCTACGGCGGCGTTAAGCAGCAGACCGACGATGAAAATTCTCTACTTTCCTTCTACCGCGACGCAATTAAGGTTAAAAATCAGAACTACGAGCTCGCAAGAGGTAAGGTTACCGAAATCGTTACCTTTGATAACAGCTCAATTTGTGCATTCAAGGTAGTTTACAACGAAACCGAGCTGCTTGTTATCCACAACTTAGATGACGAAAGCGCCGCTACTCTTGAGATTACCGAGGAAATCCTCAAAAATGCCGTTGTCACAGGCTCTCTCGTTGCAGGAGATACTGAGGATAAGGTTGAGCTAAAGGACGGAAAGCTCACGCTTCCCACTCAGTCCAGCGCAATTCTCAGAACAAATGCTTAAGTAAAAGTTTTTGGGAATCGGGCGGAGAAGTCTTGATTGTCATAATATTTATCACAAAAGGGCAGAAATTTTCTGCCCTTTTTCTTTTTTTACAAAAGCTCCCATAAATTTACCTGCAAACAGCGACAAAAGAGGTTTGTCCCAAGGGGATATAATCTACTTGTAAACAGCAAAGGGCGCAGCTTACCTGCGCCGCAGGATTAGAAGGACAGAGGTAAAAACTATGGAAGCAACAACTTTAAGAAAACGGCAAGCGGGAGATTTGAAATTCTCCGGACTTATTCGGGAAGGTATAATTCAGGGAGTGTACTTTCTCTTGGGACTGCTCATATCGTCGGGAGCAAGCATAGGGGGGATTTCTCCCTTTCCGGCTTCCCTTGCGGCGGCAGTACCCCTAAGATATTCGGGAATGACCGTGGCAGGCGCCTCTTTGGGATACATAATTACAAATCCGCGCGAGGCGTTTCGGTATATCGGGGTTTTAGTGACAATAGCCGGACTGAAATGGCTGTTAAACGATGTAAAAAAGATAAGCAGGAGCCCTTTCTTTGCCCCTGTTATCGCCTTTGTGCCCTTAGTGGCAACGGGGGTGGCTCTGCTTTATGTCAGTACAAGCAGAATGACCGACCTGAGTATGTGCTTAATTGAGGCTTCTCTTTCCTCTGCGGCGGCATACTTCCTTTGGCGCACCTGGGAGCTTTCTGAAAGCCTGCGTACCCTTGTGGGCTTTAATCAACAGGAGATTGCCTGTCTTTGCGTCAGCGGATGTATACTTATCTTCTCCTTAGGCTCTCTTGAGATTTTCTCTGTCTCCGTGGGCAGAGTTTTAGCCATAGTGCTAATACTCATGTTTGCCTATTTAGGGGGAGTGGGAACAGGAACTATCGGAGGAATTTCCTCGGGACTTCTCTTTTCTCTGCCCTCAACCTCCTTGTCATTCCTTTCGGGAGGTTTTGCTTTCGGCGGACTTGTGGCGGGACTTTTCTCGAATTTGGGCAGACTTCCGGCAGGAGTAGGCTTTACCCTGGTAAATACTCTCATGTCCTTTGCCGCAGAGGACAAGAAATTGGTGCTTATCCTGTTTATAGAGGGACTTTTAGCAACGGGAATTTTCATGCTTATACCAACAAAATTCACAAACACGGTGAAAGCCTACTGCTTCCCCGAGAAAAATGAGGGCGACTCTAAGGAGCTTCGGGAGGGTGTGATTGCAAGACTCGACTGCGCCGCCGAAGCTATTGACTCGGTGAAGACCTGTGTTAAAGAGGTATCTCAAAGACTTATCAGTCAGGACATGGGAAGCAAGGTAAAGGTGTTTGAAACGGCGGCTCACAGAACCTGCAAAACCTGCGGCATGAGAGCATACTGCTTCAAAAGGGAGCGCGAGTCGACAAGAGAGGATTTTTCGAAGCTGTGGGAGCCTCTTACCAACGAAGGCTTTATTACTCAGAGAGATATTGATGAGAATTTCAGTAAAAAATGCTGCAAGGGACAGGAACTTGCGGAGAATATAAATCAGAGCTTTAGAGCCTATCTCAGCGAGGTAGATACAAAGCAGAGAATTGTAGAAATTCAGAGCCTTGTAGGCGGTCAGTTTTCTGCTTTGAGCCTTATGCTTTCCGATTTATCCGAGAATTTTTCTCAGGCGCAATACGCAGACGCGTCGGCAAAGGAGAAGCTGCTTCGTGGACTTAAAGACCTAAATATAGTTGCAAAAAGCTGCGTAGCCTTGGTGAATACAAGAGGTAAAATGACAATAGAGCTTTGCCTTGTGCGCAGAGGAAGAAAGGAGATTGATACAGAGGAGATAAGGCTTTTGGCAGAGGAAGTAACCGGCAGACCCTTCGAGAAGCCTGTTGAGAGCTTTGAGAGAGATACCCTGAGACTTCTGCTTTCCCAAAAGTCCGTTTACGAGGTTGAGGTAGGCTCCTCACAGCATATCGCAAGAGGTCAGAACCTCTGCGGCGACTGCTGTGATTACTACAAAAACGGCGAAGGCTCACTTGTGGCGGTTTTAAGCGATGGCATGGGTACAGGCGGTGCTGCGGCGGTGGACTCAAACATGGCGGTGACTATCTTAACAAGGCTCCTAAAGGCGGGGATTTCCTACGACAGCGCTCTATCCGTGGTTAATTCCTCGCTTATGGCGAAGTCCGAGGAGGAAAGCACAGCCACCTTAGACGTTCTTGAGGTCAACCTCTTTTCGGGGAAAATCAGCATGATGAAGGCAGGCGCGCCTACCACCTTTGTCCGCAGGGCAGGCAGAGTTTATGAGAGGGAGTTTTCCTCTCTGCCCGTAGGAATCCTAAACGGAGTTACCTTTAAGAAGGAGGAGCTGACTCTCCACGAGGGTGACGTTATGCTTATGGTATCTGACGGCGCATTGGTAGGAGATGATAATTGGATTCAGAAAATGCTCCTAAACTGGGATGATACCCCAAGCGCGGATTTTGCCTCAGAGGTGGTAAACGAAGCTATGAAAAGGCGCAGAGGAGGTCATGACGATGACATAACAGCCATTGCGATTAAGCTATGCGCATAAGGGTGATAAGGCCGTTTCGCAGTAAGGTTTGCTTTGCTGTAAATAATTATTGCTAAAGGAAAAGCTGAGGGAGGGCTTCGCCTTCCAAATGAATATTGATAGAGATAAAGCCAAAAGGAGGCGAAAAAAAGACCGCTTAGTATAAGAACTAAGCGGTCGCCGTTTGTCTGTCTGATTATTTCATTTTAACTATTGCGGCAGAGGAAGCGCCGATTGTTGCTTTCTTGCAGCGGTACCTAAACTCGCCTACAATGTAAACCTCCTCGGCAATACCTTGGGGGAAGCTGATAGTTTCCGCCTTGTCCGAGGGGTTGAGGAATACGGCATAGTCGCCTCTGCGATAAACAAAGGGATATCTTTCCTTTTCTGCATAGATGACCTCGAAATCACTTTCATTACCGAGCTGAGGAATCTGATGACGGAGCCTGATTACGTCGGTGAGCACCTTGTATACGCTGTCGGGATCGTCCTTTTGATTTTGGACGGTGGGGGCATTTTCGGATTTATCCTGAGGCATATAGAGCTTATCCTCGTCGGCGGTTGAGAAGCCGAAGTTTTTCTCACAGTTCCACTGCATAGGAGTTCTTGAGCCTGTGCGGGAATAGCCGCCCTCAACGGATTTTAAGTCGGTGAGGTAGTTCATGCCTATCTCGTCGCCGTAGTATACGAAGGGTACGCCGGGCATGGTGAAAATCATAACGTGTGAGAGCTTAATGGTATCTCTGTCCATGTAGAAGGTGGCTCTGGGCATATCGTGGTTGTTGGTCATAAAGGAGATATAGCCTAAGTCCTTAGTAAGCTCATAGTTGGGCAAATACTCGTCTAAGAAAGCCGTAATATCGCCCTTGGAGTTTTTTGAGAAAAAGCTCTTGTTTTCGCCGTCTTCAAGGTAGCGGAAAAGTCTTGAGTAGCCGTTGCCGTGATGGTCAAGATAAAAGTCCATGTGGAAGCCGCCGTTTATAATGGCTCTCTCAGGGTGACACCACTCGGCAACCAAGGCTGCCTCGGGATAGTCCTTATCAAGCATCTCTCTTATTCCGCGCCAGATTTTCGCCGTGGAGATTTTCTCGTCGTCGTTCTTAACGAGGGAGTCTGCCATGTCAACTCTGAAGCCGTCGCAGCCCATATCAAGCCAGAAGCGCATGATATCCTTAAGAGCCTCAGCGGTAGCTAATGCGTCGGGGTGGTCGGCGGGAAGCTGCCATTCGGGATGGGTTATTTCGTGGAAGCCGTAGTTGAGTGCAGGCTGTGAGGAGAAGTAGTTTACTAAATAATTTCCGTCTCTGGGACAAATTCCGCACATTAAACGATACTCAGGGGGAGCGTCCCAAACGCATTTTGTGAAAATATATCGGTTCGAGTAGGGATTATCGGCAGACTGCTTGCTCTCCAAGAACCAGGGGTGAGTATCCGAGGTGTGACCGGGGACTAAATCGAGGAGCACCTTGATACCCATTTCGTGAGCTGTATCGAGGAGCCTTTTCATATCCTCGTTTGTGCCGTAGCGCGCTGCTACCTGCTTGTGATTGCGAACATCGTAGCCTGCGTCCATGAAAGGGGAGTCATATACAGGGTTAAGCCATAGAGCGTTACAGCCCAAGGACTTAACGTAGGGGAGCTTTTCTATAATACCCTGTAAATCGCCGATTCCGTCGCCATTGGTATCATAGTAGCTCTGGGGATAAATTTCATAAAAAACTGCGTCTTTCAGCCATTGCGGCATATTTTATTCATCCTTGCTGATTTATTATTTTCATAATTTTAGTGTATCATTCTAAGGTAAGATTTTCAATATATAGTCAGAAAATTACATCCAAAAATAATCACTTGCAAAATCCCTCCCTCACGAATACTATGGTAAGGAGGGGAGGGAATTTTCCGTGGATATAGAACAGCTTTCTAAGGGGAAGCTCCTTATAACTCTAAGCTCGGAGGACATGAAAGATTTTAAGGTGAGCTTTGACTCGCTGAGTATAGAGAATCAGCAGGAGAGAAAGGTGCTCCTGAGACTTTTGCAGCTTGCCTGCGCAAAGTCGGGAGTAAGCTGCGAGGACAAAACTGTTTTTGTTGAGGCTCTGCCTTTTGAGGGTGGGTGCGCTCTCCTTGT
>JAQXHW010000020.1 GCA_029007475.1 Oscillospiraceae bacterium
TTTGTCAGAAGCGGGGAGTATTCAAGGAGCGGTATTCCCAATAAGCTCACCCCCATATACCGGGAGATTTCCTCTATGAACTGGGGTGTCGTCGGCGGCGGAGGAATAGGTATGAGGGTGGCTGATATTGCCGCTGCCATGGGAGCCGAGGTTGTGGTTTTCAGACGTAAAAACGAGGGGAAGTATCCCGTAGTGGATATTGATACCCTCTGCGAAACCTGCGACATTATTTCAGTTCATCTGCCTTTAAGCGTTGAAACACGAAACCTTATTAATGCCGAGAGAATTTCTAAGATGAAAAGCACCGCTCTGGTAATTAATACGGCAAGAGGGGCTGTTACCGATGAAAATGCCCTTGCCGAAGCCATAATAAACGGAAAAATCGGAGCCTTGGGAGTTGATGTTTACAGCGCTGAGCCTTTTCCCGAAAATCATCCCTTTAATAAAATCAAGGATAGGGAAAACGTCTGCTTTACTCCCCACATGGCTTGGGGCTCTAAGGAGGCAAGAGCAAGGTGCGTCGAGAAAATATCGGAGAATATCGTGAGCTTTTACAGGGGAGAGAATAAAAACAGAATAGTATAAGCTATTTATAGGCGGCTGCGGCAAGATGTTGCGGCCGCTTTTGTTTCGGCATTCACTCGTTTTTATATGAATTTAATTTACATCAGGGTACAAAAAAACCTCCTACGGAAGCATTAATCTGCCGTAGGAGGTAAATTTATCGGTGTGTTTAGAGCGATTACTTGCTCTTTACGTGCCAAAGCTCGTTTGCGTACTGGAGGATAGTTCTGTCAGAGCTGAATGTGCCTGCGTTAGCAGTATTCTTGAGGCACTTTCTGCCGAAGGCTATTCTGTCAGCATACTCAGCGTTGCAGCGAATCTTGGTGTCAACGTAATCCTGGAGGTCAAGGAGGAGGAAGTAGTGGTCGGGAGAATGCCAGCTCTTGCCGTCAAGGAGACCCTCGTAAAGCTCGCGGAAGCTGCCCTCGCCCCATGCGCCGTCGTCGTTGAAGGTGCCGTTAACTAAAGTATCAACAACGCGTCTGATGTAGCAGTTCTCGTCGTAGATACGTCTGGGGCTGTAGCCCTCTCTCTTGAGTCTTTCAATTTCCTCAACTCTTGCTCCGAAGATGTACTCGTTTTCCTCGCCTGCCTGCTGTGCAATCTCAACGTTTGCGCCGTCGTAGGTACCGAGAGTAACTGCACCGTTGAGCATGAACTTCATGTTACCGGTACCGGAAGCCTCTGTTCCTGCGGTGGAAATCTGCTCGGAAACATCAGCGGCAACAACAATCTTTTCTGCGTAGGAAACGTTGTAGTTGGATACAAATACTACCTGGAGCTTGTCCTTTGTATCGGGGTCGTTGTTTACAAGATTTGCAATCTCGTTGATATACTTGATGATAGCTTTAGCGCGGCGGTAGCCGGGAGCTGCCTTAGCGCCGAAGATAAATGCCGTGGGGTTCCAGCCCTCCAGCTTGCCGTCCTTAATAAGGAAGTAAATGTAGAGAATGGAGAAAGCGTTGAGGAGCTGTCTCTTGTACTCGTGGAGTCTCTTAACCTGGATATCAAAGATGAAATCGGGGTTAAGGTCGAAGTTATCCATCTTCTTGACGTATTTAGCAAGCTGAGCCTTCTTCTTAGCCTTAATCTTGTTGAACTCCTTAACGGTCTTGTCGTCAAGCATGTCGTTGAGGGCTGAGAGCTTGGAAAGGTCTCTCTGCCAGCCGTCGCCGATTCTTGCGGTAATGAACTCGGAGAGCTCGGGGTTACAAAGACCTAACCATCTTCTCTGAGTAATACCGTTTGTCTTGTTCTGGAATCTTTCGGGGTATATCTGATACCACTCTTTGAGAACGTCGTTCTTGAGGATTTCCGTGTGAATCCAGGCAACGCCGTTAACGTAGGAGGAAGCATAGATACCGAGACGTGCCATGTGAACTCTCTCGCCGTCGATAATTCTCATCTCGTTAATCATTTCCTCACTGAGACCGCGGCTTCTGAAGTCGTTCATCTCACGCTCGTTAATTTTCTCGATGATAGAGTAAATCTCGGGGATAACCTCACGCATGAGAGAGATGCTCCACTTCTCGAGAGCCTCTGCCATAACGGTGTGGTTGGTGTATGCAAATGTTTTCTGAGCAATCTCGAAAGCCTGGTCAAAGCCTATGCCTTCAAGGGAGAGAAGTCTGATAAGCTCGGGGATACAGCAGATGGGGTGAGTATCGTTGAGCTGAATTGCATGAAGCTCTGCGAAGCGGCTGAAATCGCTGCCGTACTGAGCCTTATACTTCTTAATGATATCCTGTAAGGAAGCGGAGCAGAAGAAGTACTGCTGCTTAAGTCTTAAAACCTTACCCTCGCGGCTGTTGTCGTTGGGATAGAGAACCTTTGAGATGTTCTCGGCGTCGTTCTTAGCCTTTACGGATTCATCGTAGCGGCCCTCGTTGAACTGGAGAAAGTTAAACTCTGATACAGCCTCTGCCTGCCAAAGACGGAGGGTGTTGATGTTCTTAGTGCCATAGCCGATGATAGCCATATCATAGGGAACAGCAACAACAGTCTGGTCGGCAAACTGAACGGTTACAGCGTCCTCAAGGCGGCGTACGCACCAGGGGTCACCGAACTTCTGCCAGTCGTCGGCAACCTCAACCTGGTAGCCGTTCTCGATGTTCTGCTTGAAAAGGCCGTACTTGTAGCGGATGCCGTAGCCGTCAAGGGGAACGTCGTGAGTTGCAGCAGAGTCAAGGAAGCAAGCGGCAAGTCTGCCGAGACCGCCGTTACCGAGAGCTGCGTCGTCGATATCCTCGAAATCGTTGATGTTCATGCCCTTTGACTTAAGAAGCGTCTTAACCTCGTCAAGAGCGCCCAAGCAGTAAAGGTTGTTGTAAATCATTCTGCCCATGAGGAACTCTGCTGAGAAATAGAAAGCTCTTCTGTCCTTAGCGTGGTTCTTCTGGGATTTTACCCAGTTATCGGCGATTTCGCTCATAACAGCCTTGCCGAGAGCAAGGTGGAGCTGCTCTTTGGTAAGCTCCTTAGGTTTTTTGCAGTATGCACTTTTTGCAATAGTTTCGAGATTCTCAATAATTTTACTCATTGTATATTAGTCCTCCAGTCTATTGTAGGTAACTACCATTTCTTTAAGTTTTGCGGCAAGCTCCTTGGTGAGCGCCTTTTTATCAATTCTCCACTCCCAGTTTCCGCCGAGAGTTGACGGTGTGTTCATTCTTGCCTCAGAGCCTAATCCTAAGATGTCCTGCATCTGAATGATTGCCGTGTCAGCTACACTTGCGTAAGCGGTGCGGATAATTCCCCAGTTGAAGCCTTCCTCTTCGGTGATACCGCAGTAGTTGATTGCGTGCTGAATGTCGTGCTCTTTGGCAGTAGCCTTCCAGCCCATGAGGGTATCGTTATCGTGAGTGCCTGAGTAAACAACGCAGTTTTCGGTGTATCTGTGGGGGAGATAGTCGTTCTCCTCGCCGCTGTCGAAGGCGAACTCAAGAACCTTCATGCCGGGATAACCGGAGTCCTTGAGAAGCTTGATAACGCCGGGGGTGAGAGTACCCAAGTCCTCGGCAACGATTTCGATATCGCCCAGTTCCTCGCGCATTAAGTTAAAGAACTCAATGCCGGGACCCTCCATCCAGGAGCCGTTCACAGCGTTTTCGGCGGGGTAGGGAATAGCATAGTAGCTGTCAAAGGCGCGGAAGTGGTCGATTCTTGTAATATCGAAGAGTGCGTCGGCAGCCTTGATTCTGTCGAACCACCATTTGTATCCGGTAGATTTGAGGTACTCCCAGTTGTAGAGGGGGTTGCCCCAGAGCTGACCGGTGGCGGAGAAGTAATCGGGGGGACAGCCTGCAACGCAAACGGGCTTTCTGGATTCGTCAAGCCAGAAAACCTCGGGGTTAGCCCAGGTATCTGCGCTGTCCATGGCAACGTAGATAGGCATATCGCCTAAGAGTTTAATGCCCTTTGAGTTAACGTAAGCGCGGAAATTCTCCCACTGCTCATAGAACTTGAACTGTAAGAAGCTCCAGAAGTTAATCTCGTCGGCATACTTTCTCTTGTATTTTGCAACGGCTTTTTCGTCGCGAACACGGATTGCTTCGTCGTCCCACTCGGTCCAAGCCTTCATGTCGAAGCTCTTTTTAACTGCCATGTAGAGAGCGTAGTTTGCGAGCCATTTGCAGTTTTTACGCTTGAAAGAATTGAAAGCCTTGTGATCCTCCTGAGCCTTGAAGTTTTCAAAAGCTATTCTGAGGACAGCGAAGCGGCTGTTATAAATCTGAGCATAATCAACGTAACCGGGATTAGTGCCGAAATTGTACTTTTTTATATCGGCTTTTTTAAGAAGTCCCTCGGAAACTAAGGTGTCAAGGTCAATCATATAGGGATTGCCTGCGTAGGTTGAGAAGGACTGATAGGGTGAGTCACCGTAGCTGGTGGGACCAACGGGAAGAATCTGCCAAATCTTCTGACCAGATTTTTTCAGGAAGTCGGCGAACTTGTAGGCCTCTTTGCCGATTGTGCCGATTCCATAGGGAGAGGGCAGAGAAGTAATAGGCATAAGAATACCGGCGCATCTTGACATAAAATCATCTCCTGCAATATTTAATTATAAAATCCGAATCGGAGCCAGTCCGATAACTATACAAAGACAAAACCCATGGAAACAAAATTCCAGAGTTAACAGAATTTTACCATAAATCTTTCTCTTTTGCAAGTGCTAAAAGGCGAAAAAAGACTTAAATGCCAAGAAATACACAATAAAGAGCCAAAGCAGCAGCGAGTTGTCGATTTTTGCACCGTGGATTGTTTTTGTCGGCAAAATCTGCTAATACAATGTCTGTTTTTACACTTGTGGCGCAGGCGATGTAAATTGTTCCCACGGGCTTTTCGGGGGTACCTCCGCCGGGGCCGGCTATGCCCGTGACAGAAACGCCTACGTCTGCGCCCGAAAGTCTTTTTATTCCCTCTGCCATTTCCTTTGCCGTCTGAGGAGAAACAGCCCCGTAAGCCTTTAAGGTTTCATGCTTTACGCCCAAGACCTTTTCTTTAATCTCGTTTGCGTATGAGCATACTCCGCAGTCGAAAACGGCGGAAGCTCCCGAGCAATCTGTAACGAGCTTTGAAATAAGTCCTCCGGTACAGCTTTCCGCCGTTGCGATTTTAAGCCCCTTTTCGGCAAGCCTGTCAACGACTAACTTAGGCAGGGCATCAATTTCTATAAGGTCTTTTTTGAGAAGCGCGAGAAAATCCTTCTCGCTTATAATCCTGACATCCATATTCCACCTCAAATATTTTCTTTAATAATATTACCATTTTAAGATAATTATTGCAATATTTCCTCCGATTTGGTATATTAAAGCTATGACTTTCGGGTGGTGAGAAAATGCCTTGGTTTTTTGTAGATGATGAGATAAACGAAAGCTGCCTTATAACAGGCGAGGACGCTCGGCATATCGAAAAATCTCTCCGCATGAGGATAGGAGAGGAGCTTACCTTGGTGTCGCCCAAGGGAGTGGAAAGCTCCTGTGAAATCACAGAGTTTTCATCTCAGGGGGTTAGAGTTTCGGTAAAGGCACAGAAGCCCTGCGAAAACGAAGCCGATGTTCGGGTTACTCTCTATCAGAGCCTTACTAAAGGCGACAAGATGGATATGATAGTACAAAAGGCGGTCGAGCTGGGAGTTTACCGAATTGTGCCGGTTTTGACTGCAAGATGCATTTCCCGCCCCGACGAAAAACAGCTTATCAAAAAGATAGACCGCTGGCAGAAAATTGCCCTGGGCGCGGCTTCTCAGTCCTGCCGGGGTATTATGCCCCGAGTCTGCGAAATGCTCTCCTTTGAGAAAGCCTTAGAAGAAGCAAAGGCTACAAAGGGAATTATCTTCTACGAGGGCGG